>JAADIJ010000144.1 GCA_013151335.1 Alphaproteobacteria bacterium
GCGCCGCTTGGGTCACCAGCGAGCCGATGATCGCCGAAATGCGCCTGCAATGGTGGCTGGATATGGTCACCGAGATCAGAGAAGGCCGCCCTGCGTGCGCCCATGAGGTGGCCGCTCCACTGACCGAACTGATAGCTGAAACCGAGCTGCCGCTTGAGGTGTTGGAGGGGATGATTAACGCGCGCCAGTTTGATATTTACAAATCCCCTCACGCGGATCAGGCCGCGTTTGACACCTATATTGACCGGACCAACGGCAATCTGACCTGGCTTACCGCGCTGGCGTTGGGAGCAGAGGTCAAGGCCGAACCAACCGTTCGCGATGCGGCGTTTGCTGGCGGGGTTGCGGCCATATTGGCGGCAACGCCCAAGCTGATTTTAAGCGGTCGCGCGCCGCTCTATGACGGCTCGGCAATGGGTATCAAGATCGTCGCCGAAGAGGGGCTGGCGCGCTTGGAGAAGTCTCGGGCAGGGCGAAAAACCGTGTCACGAGATGCGCGCGCAGCTTTGCGCGCAGGATGGCAGGCCAAAAACCAACTTCAACAAGCGATGCGCGCGCCCGAGGCGCTGGCCGTCGGCTGGCTCGACCAAAGCGAGTTTGCCAAGAAATCCGGCCTGTTATGGCGCACGCTGCGCAATGTCTGGTAGAGATCAAACGCTCTCGATAGATGTTTTAGGCCGCATCGCCAACCAAATCAGCGCCCCTCCCGCCAGCGCCAGAAACGGCACCATCGCCAGATTTACCGCACTCCAACCGGCGACAACATTACTGCCCGAGCAGTTCATCAACACGCCCGACGACAGCGAGCCAAGGGTGACAAAGCCAAACACGATCATGTCGTTAATGCCTTGAATACTGCCCCGCTCTTGGTCGGTATGGGCTGCCGTCAGCATGGTTGACGCACCGATAAAGCCGAAATTCCAGCCAATCCCAAGCAGGATCAGAGCGCCATAAAAACCCATGATATCAACGCCCATGAGGCCGACTACACCGGCGCTCGCCAAAATAATCAGCCCGAGCGAAATGATTTTCTCCACCCCGAAACGAACGATCAGGTGGCCTGTGAAAAACGACGGGATAAACATGGCCAGCACATGCCCCGTGACCACATGAGCGGCGGCGCTTTGCGGGTGTCCGCTGCCAACGATTGCCAAGGGGGCCGAGGTCATGATCAGGTTCATCAACGCATAAGACACCATGGCCGCGATGATCGCGACAGCAATGCGCGGGCTCTTGAGCATCCCCCAACGGCTGCGCCCGCCAGAGGTATGTTGAGGGTGTTTCTTTGGTGTCGGAATGTCCAAAAATAGAAACAAAAATCCGCCAACCACGTTGATGATCACCACGGCCACATAGGTGCCCAAAAATGGCACGGTCATCGCATCAGTGGTAAAAATAGTCATCTGTGGGCCGATGAAAGCCGCCGCCAACCCCCCCGCCATCACATAGGACATGGCCTTGGGGCTGAACTCTTTTGATGCGGTGTCAACGGCGGCAAAGCGGTAAAACCCGTGCGCGGACATATAAATACCGGTGAAGTAGGAGCCGAGTAAAAACAGCGGAAAGGAGGAAACCGACAGCGCGTATGCCGCAATAGCCGCCCCGATCGCTCCGCCTGAAACCCCGACCAGAAACCCGGTCCTGCGGCCAAATTTTTGCATCACATGCGACATCCAAGGCGCTGTGGTCATCGAGCCAAACACGATCATAGAGATCGGCAGGGTTGCCCAGCACACATTGCTGGCCAGCGATTGACCGGCCAGCCCGCCCAGCACAAAAATCATCGCCAATTGCGAGCCGATGGTCGCCTGCGCGATCATCAGCACGGTCACATTGCGCCGGGAGCGCGCGTCACTTGCGGTTGAAATAGTCATCCGCCAGACCTATCGGCGCAAATTGGCAAAGCCAAGCTGAATTCAGACGCGCTCGATCACATGTGCAAAGGAACCTGAAACACTTGCGTGACAGAGATCCATATCCGTCAACGCCTCGCCCTCGGTATTTTTGGCCTTAAACAGCGGCGCACCTTGGGCCTTGATGGTGTTGGCATAGTGAAACTCGTGGCCGTTGAGGTTCCCGTCCCAAATCCCGCCGACTGCGCGCAGATGGCGATAGCCAAGATCCAGTTTTCGCGCCGCAAAGCTGGTCTCCAGCCGTAACAGTCCGGCCATCTTATGGGCCTGTCCGGCGGTGACGAAGCGCGCGTAAAATTCCCAGCGTTATCATGGTCTTGCCGCTGCCCGATGTCGTGGTTGACAGCATCAATCCGCGACCCGCCTTGATGCTTATATGCGGGCCGATCCTTCGTCAGTTTCCTCGCATTTATGTCAGCTAAGGTGCGAGCAGAAAAGCCCAAAAGCGGATTGGCGCAGATCAATTCACAGCCTATAGTTCGCACCAAATGAGCAACACACCCGATCCCCCTCTCAAGCGCGGCTGGACCACCGGAGCTTGCGCGACTGCCGCCACCAGGGCCGTATTGCAAGGCTTGTGGGGGGAGTTTCAGACCACGATCGCGGTCGCGTTGCCGCGCGGAGAGACCCCGGAGTTCGTGGTTGGCGAGGTGGCGATCAATCCGGTTGAGCGCCTGACAATTGGCGGTGGCATCGGCAAAATCACCAAATTGGCGCAAGGGGCGATGGACCTGCGTTCTGGCCGCACGCAGGTGGATTTCGTTGCGTTGAACGTACTGGCGCAGGGAGAAGGTTTACCTGATGTCAGCCGCGCCAACACCGCACTTGAGGCGGCAAATATCGCAGGTCCGGCTCTGTCAATGGCCATCGACGGACAAGCGCTGGTGAGCCTCAAAGATTTCCTCGCCGACAGCACGGTGATCGACATTGTGGTGATTGATAGGGCCGGAAAAATTCTCGCGCGGGCAGGGCATTGAGGAAGGTTTCGTTGCTGGCAGGAACCAGCGAAGCGCGCCAGATTGCAGAGGGTCTTGGCGGCAACCACATCGACATGGTGATCGACTGGGTGCCGGTGCCGCAAATATGACCGGACGGCTGATTAATAATCTCGACGATGTCGCCGAGGGCGCGCGCTGGCTGTGCGAAAAAGATCCGCGATTCATACCGGCTTTGCGCGCAAGCGGTTCGCTGCCTTTGCGTCGTCGAGCTGCCGGTTTCAGCAATTTGCTCAACGCCATCGTCGCCCAGCAAATCTCGGTTGCGGCCGCGCAGTCGGTTTGGGTAAAAATGCAAACCGCAGACCTGACAACGGCCCGCAAGATAGCTGCCAGCAGTGACGATAACTTGCGCCAATGCGGCTTGTCGCGCCAGAAAATCCTCTACGCCAAATCGCTTGCCACCAGTGGTCTCAGCTATCGGGCGTTGGCGGTTTTGCCCGACGATCAAGTGATCAAAACCCTGTGCGAGATCAAAGGCATTGGTGTTTGGACGGCTGAGATTTACGCTATGTTCAGCCTCGGGCGCGCCGATGTTTTTGCCGCTGGCGATCTGGCTTTGCAAGAAGCGGCGCGCGCGTTATTCGCCCTGAACGCGCGCCCGAGCGAGAAAATGCTGCGCGAAATGGCCCAAGCTTGGTCGCCGTGGCGCGCGGTTGCCGCCCGCGCTTTATGGGCTTATTACCGGGTGATGAAAAATCGGGAAGGGACCTTATGACCAGAACGTTAACAGCGCATAAAACCGCCGCGAAATCGGGCAAAGCCACCAGTCTGGTGATCTTGCTGCACGGATATGGAGCGGATGGCAACGACCTGCTGGGCTTGGCCGAGCCGCTGTCACCGCACCTCCCCGACACGGTTTTTGTTGCCCCTGACGCCCCAAATCCCTGCTCGGGCAACCCGATGGGGTTTGAGTGGTTTCCTATTCCGTGGCTTGACGGCTCAAGCGAGGAGGCGGCGCGCGAGGGTATGGTTGCGAGCCTTGACGATCTCAATAATTTTATCGACCAAACCATGCGTGCCGAGGGTGTGACGGCGGCGCAGACAATCCTGCTCGGCTTTTCCCAAGGCACGATGATGAGCCTTGATCTCGCGCCTCGCCGTGCAGAACCATTCGCCGGCGTGATCGGGTTTTCCGGCCGTTTGCTCGACCCTGAAAGCCTGAAATCAGAGGTGGTTTCGCGCCCGCCGATTCTGCTGATCCACGGCGATCAGGACGACATGGTGCCGCCCGCAAGCCTGCCCGAGGCCGCGAATGCGCTGACGCTGGCGGAATTTGAGGTCTACACTCACATCTCCAAAGGCACGGCCCACGGAATTGCTCAGGACGGCTTGGGGGTGGCGCTCGAGTTCATGCTGCGAAGCTTCGGGATCAAGTCCTGACCGAGGCCGCTTGCGCGCATTTGATCACACCTTTGCAACCTCTGGATATAGGGGGTTGCTACCTTTTTCGCGCGATATATAGTTTCGCTAATCAACGGCCTTGGGCGGTTTGTTCTGAGGGCCGGAATTAGCGGCGGTTGCACGGGGCTTGGTGGACGAAAATGGGCGGTGAATAATGGACGGCGATTTCAGCACGAATTTCATTCGCAACACCACCGCGATCACCCAACATCCGGCGTTGGTTCTGAACGCCGATTACCGCCCGCTGTCTTATTTGCCGCTCTCGCTTTGGAGCTGGCAGGACGCGGTCAAAGCCGCCTATCTTGACCGGGTTTCGATCATTGCCGAATATGATCAGGTGGTGCATTCCCCGTCGATGGAGATCCGAATTCCCTCGGTCGTGGTGCTGAAAGACTACGTCAAACCCACCAAATCAGCGGCGTTCACGCGGTTCAATCTGTTCTTGCGCGACGAGTTTTGCTGCCAATATTGCGGCTCCAAAGGCGAGATGACGTTTGACCATGTGATCCCGCGCGCGCGAGGCGGCAAGACCGTTTGGGAGAATGTCGTGGCCGCTTGTGGGCCGTGCAATCTCAAGAAAGGGTCGCGCTCGCTCAGCCAATGTGGCTTGCACCTGCGCCGCCCGCCGCGACGCCCGGAGGCGCGTGAACTCCACGCCTCGGGCCGCAAATTCCCGCCCAATCACCTGCATGAAAGCTGGATGGATTTCCTCTATTGGGACGCGGAACTCGAGGCCTGAGCCGCGATCACGCTTTGCGAAAAGCCGCCAGCCAGATGCCCACGATCCCCAAGGACGCGATGCCGTTCCACGAGGCCATGGAGAGGCCAAACATGCTCCACGCGATCTCGTCGCACCTGACCAGCGGCGCGTTAAGGATTTGCGACATCAAAGCCTCTGAACTCAGCCCGTTGATGGATTGCGAGGTGCAGGTGGTCGGCCCGAGCCACCATTGCTGCTCGACCCCGGTGTGATAAAGTGCTACCCCCGCGCCGCCAAGAACCAGTGCCGCGCCGAGCAGGTAAAGCCAGCGGTTTGGCATCAAAAACGCCAGCAATCCAACCGCAAAAGCCAAGCCGTGCGGCCAACGCTGAAGGATGCATAAATGGCACGGGGCCATGCCGCCGATGATCTGAAATGCGAACGCTCCCAGCAGCATCGCGGCCGAGGCTAATCCGGCGAAAAGGGCGAGATTGCGTGAACTCATAGATATTTCAACCCGACAAAGCTGCCAACCAGCAAGACGATGAATATCGCGAATAACAGCCCCAGTCGACGCTCTATAAAGTCGCGGATCGGCTCGCCGTATTTCCAGAGCAGTGCGGCGACGATGAAAAACCGCAAGCCCCGCGCCACGATTGAGGCGGCGATGAACACCGGCAGATTGAGCGCCGTGGCTCCCGACATGATGGTGATGACCTTGAACGGAAACGGCGTCACTCCGGCGATCAGCACCACCCACGCACCGTAATCGTTATATTTCGCTGCAAACTGGTCGAAATAGGCGCCTTTGCCGTAAAACTCCAACATCGGTTTGCCGATCACATCAAATAATTGCGCGCCGATATAATAGCCAAGCAAGCCGCCGAGGACCGAGGACACGAGGCACACCGTGGCGATCAGAAACGCGCGATTTGGCCGCGCGAGGATCAAAGGGATCAACAAGACATCCGGCGGGATCGGAAAGAACGAGCTTTCGGCGAAACTGACGATTGCCAGCGCCCACAAAGCATAGGGGCTTTCGGCCAGCCTGAGGGTGTAGTTGTATAATCCGCGCAGCATGGGCACTCCGGTTTTTGCGACCATGGTTCGAACATGCAGGCCGCCAAAGGTCAAGCTCGGTTTGGCCGTTGACGCGCCAAGAAACCCGCGCTACATCACGTCCCAGCGTGTGCCCGAGTGGCGGAATTGGTAGACGCAGCGGATTCAAAATCCGCCGCCGCAAGGTTTGCCGGTTCGAGTCCGGCCTCGGGTACCACCACACTTGTAACCTATTGTTTATAAATACTTTTTAGAACGTGGTCCACATTTTGGATGCGCCGTGGTCCACATCACCACTTCATGTCTCGAATCGATTGTATTGCCAGCGCGGCCATTGCCCGGCGTTCAGCGCCCTTCGTGTAGATCGCGGATGTGTTGGGTTGGGTGTGTGACAACACCGCCATGATTTGATGCTCAGAGCACCCTTCCTCGGCCAAAAGTTCGGCTACGGCCTTTCTGATGCCGTGAGATGACCGGTTTTCAAGACCAGCTTCATCACATCGTTTGCGCAACCACATCCGATAGCTGTTGGCGTTTTTGAAAGCGCGGCCATGTTCGCTGAGGATGTAGGTTTCGCCAATTCGTGCCACCGCCGCGATTGCCTCTCGCAGATGTGGAACCATTGGAATTTCCACATAGGCGGCACCACGTTTTCTCGGTTGCCAGCCCAGCCAGCGCGCGCCGTGGCTTTCAAATTCGAGTTTTCGGCCAAGCCAGATGGCATCATTTGACCGTGCGGCCGTGAACATATGCAGTGTCAGTGCCAGGTGGGCCATCGTACCAAGTGGATGCCGTGTTTTGAATTTGCGCAGGTCGTCGGCGGTCCAGGGGGTGGCACCACCCTTGCTGCGATGAATTTTCTTTATGCCAACCAGTGGATTAATGTCGGCATATCCAGCATCGCATGCCCAGCGATACATCGAGCGGGCGGCTTTCATCATGTTGTCAGCTTCAGCAGATGTTGCAGCGCGTGCATCTCGCACTTTCACAAATGCCGATGAGGGTGCATTCAAACTCATCTCGCCGTAACGATCACCCTCATCAGTCTGGTGCCGGCACAGGCGTGTCAGCAGGCTTTTACGCTGTCTCAGGGTTAGTTTTGAGGCTTGCCCGGCTGCGACCATCCGCTCCAGATGCAGCAGGTACTTGTCGGTCAGCCATTTAATAGACTGGCGCACAGCGGTTGATTCAGGCTCGAATTCCAACCCGACGCCCGCCCGGGCACTCCAGTAATGCTCTGAAAATTTGGGGTGATCCAGCCCGACATTCAGACGAATTTTGCGGTTTGGAAAGCCTTCGACACGCACCCGGATGCGTTGTTTTCCGGATTTCAATGTCTCGATTGTCAGGCCTGGATAGTTCTTCCGCACGTCATTTACCATTGTTTTGGTTCCTGACCTTTACTCTTTTTTTCGGGTACGTCTACCGGGCAGTGAATTTTGATGGTGCCGTCCGGGCCGATCTCAACGGATGAGACCACCAGATCACAGGCCTTTGCGGCCTCTACGGCCCGAGTGATTTCAGCTTTTGTGAACCGGGTTGCAGCCACATCACTTCCCTCCCTCTAGTTTATCGAGATATTCCCGAGCTTCGCTGATTGTCACATGACCCTTATGCAGCCCGCTGACCTTGGAGACGATTGCGATCATCCAGATGATTCCCCTAATCCACGTCAGTGCCGAGATGCCGAGCACATAACCGATGCCGGTCAGGGCTAGGAGTAGCCCGTATGTGTAGGTATCTCGCGCTATACTGCGCCAGAGGCGGTCATCTACAATTACAAGCATTGGTTTATTTTTGATGGTCATCCCGGCACCCCGTTCCATTCCCGCCCATCCAGCAGGCGACCGGCGGCTTTCTTTCCGAGTTTGCGCCAGTTGATACCGGTCTGCCTGCCTGTGTCATAAACCT
>JAADIJ010000143.1 GCA_013151335.1 Alphaproteobacteria bacterium
TCATTGCGAACTTTTCGATGTCGTGAAACTTTCCTCGCCGCAGCACACCTCGCTGCAATCGTCCTTTGGTATTTGTGAGTCTACGCCCTAGAATATTGGAATGACCGTTTTATGTGTGGTGACAAAGCAAGGCAAATGTTAGACTCGACATGGTGAAATATCAAACGGAAATCAAAATTGGCTCAACATGGCGGAAGTCGAAAAGGGGCGGGGCGACGTTCAGGGACCGTCAATCGCGCGACGGCAGACCAAAAACAGCGGTTGTCAGAGTTAGCGCGTGAGTACACCGAAATTGCATTCGCGGCTCTGATCGACGTGGCTGAGAATGGCCAGTCCGACACTGCCCGCATTTCGGCGGTCTGTGCGATTTTGGACAGAGGGTTCGGAAAGCCACGTGAAGCCGGGTTGCACGAGTATTCAGAACCCAGCCCGCTTGATTCCATTGGCTTTTGGTAAGTACCCGCGCGGGTATTCCTTTACGTTAAAAAAAAGACTTAGGAGAAAATTGGCAAAAATAGCCGGTTAACCTTGAACCGAAAAGGGGATAATTAAGGGGATACAAAAACCGCCCATTGTGAATTATCATTATAAATCAAATTGTTATGTGAATTTTATGGTGCCCAGGAGAGGACTCGAACCTCCACGTCCATACAGACACTAGCACCTGAAGCTAGCGCGTCTACCATTCCGCCACCTGGGCAGGTGTCGATCGTGTCAGGCGGATCTAGCCTTGGCGCTCGGTGGTGTCAACGGGCGCGAAAGCGAAAATGGTGATAATTCAAACTTGTTCCCGCGCCCGGCAAGGATTATTGGGGTATCAGCGCTTTGAAAAGGAGACCCACATGACCAATAGCCCGAAACTTGTGACGATTTTTGGTGGGTCCGGCTTTGTTGGCCGATACATCGCGCGGCGGATGGCCAAGCAGGGTTGGCGGGTTCGCGTTGCGGTGCGGCGGCCCAATGAGGCGCTCTTTGTGCGCGGTTTTGGCGCGGTCGGTCAGGTTGATCCGGTTCTGGCCAATGTTGGCAACGAGGCGTCGGTTCGCGCGATGATTGCTGGGGCGGATGTGGTGGTCAATTGTGTCGGGACGCTGGTAGAAAGCAGTCGGCAAAAATTCGAAGCTCTCCACCATGAGGCGGCGGCGCGGATTGCGCGAGTGGCGACAGAGGCCGGGGTCTCGCGGCTGGTTCATATCTCGTCTCTAAGTGCCGATCTTGAAAGCGAAAGCGAGTATGCTCGGACCAAAGCAGCAGGAGATGCCGCTGTTCTGGCCGAATTCCCAGGGGCAGTAATCTTGCGCCCGTCGGTGATTTTTGGGCCGGAAGACGAGTTCTTTAACCGGTTTGCCCTCATGGCGCGCTTTACCATGGTTTTGCCTCTGGTCGGCGCCAAGACATTGTTTCAGCCGATCTATGTTGACGATGTCGCTGCTGCCGCCGAGATGGCGATGACCGGGGATGCGGAGGCCGGAGTATACGAGCTTGGCGGGCCGTCGGTTCACAGTTTTCGCGACCTGATGCGGGGGATGCTGCATGTGGTTCGACGCAGACGGGCGCTGATAAATATTCCGTTTATGTTTGCGCGGATTGACGCGTGGTTTCTGGATATGGGGGCCGCCGCGACGTTTGGGATGTTCACCAACAAAATTCTGACCCGCGATCAGGTTCGCTTGCTGCGTCACGATACGGTGGTCGGTGAAGGCGCACGCACCCTGTCTGATCTTGGGGTCGAGGCCACGCCGATGGAAGCAATTCTTGAGAGCTATCTCTATTGCCATCGTGCCAATGGGCAATATACAGCGATCAAGGAATCTGCTGCAAATCTAAAGGCTTAAACGGCGAAGCTCTAGCTATAGGCGATCCATAATAGCACCGCTCCAAGGCCAATGCGATAGATCACATATGGCGTGTAGCTGACTGATTTTAGCAGTCGCATCATCAGCGAAAGTGCGACTAGGGCTGCGACAAATGACATGGCGGCGGCAATCGCTCCGTCCTTGGCGGCTTGTAAATCGGCGGTCGCGGCGACTTTTATGCCTAGATAGGTCCCTGATGCGAGGATCGCCGGGATCGACATCAACATAGAGATTTTAGCGGCGTCTTCGCGTTTATATCCCAAGGCGCGAGCACCGGAGATCGCGGCCCCTGAACGCGAGGTTCCGGGGATCAACGCAAGCGCCTGCCACAAGCCCAGAATGACCGCCTCTTTCATCGACCATTCCGTATGTTCCTTCACGGTCGGGCCTTTTTGGTCGGTCCAGTAAAGCACCAAACCGAACAGCAACATGGTCCAGCCAATGACGGTGACCGAGCGCATGGCGTCGGACAGGCCGGTTACTTCCAAAATGACGCCGAAAACCACCACGGGGATCGTCGCGATGATCAACAGCAATGCGAGGCGGGCGGCGGGCGTGTTCAGTCGGAATGTGACGATATGCCAAAGGCCGAGCAACGCTTTCATCGAGTCTTGGCGGAAATAAAGGATCACCGCGCCAAGCGTGCCGATATGGACCGCGACATCAAGAACCTGACCCTGGTCCTGCATGCCGGTGAGGCTTGGCAACAGGATCAAATGGCCAGAAGAGGAAATCGGCAGAAATTCGGTAAGGCCTTGGATTACGGCCAGCAGGAAAAGATGAAAGAGGGTCATAACACGCCTGAATTGATTCGGATTTTGTTTTCTGTCGGAACCCTAAACCGCATAAAAGAGATATGGAATTCAAATAACATGACAATACTACTGACCTTAATACGGCACATTTCCGCTGCCCAATTGTCAGACAGGGCAATAATAATCTAATTAGGACAGCACTACTTCCTTTTTATCTGCCAAAACTTCGACTAAAACCCTGTTTGAACGAATAATCAGGTGCGCGGCAGATGGCTGAACAAAAAATGCTGAAGTTTGTGGACATAGATCGAGACATGCCAAACAAGCGCAACTCGGCGGACCGCAACAAGGATTACGGTGAAATCTATGCCACTTATGCCAAATCAAAGGCTGAAGAGCAGGCCAGCCGGTGTTCGCAATGCGGGGTGCCATATTGTCAAAATCACTGTCCTTTGCACAATAATATTCCCGATTGGCTGAACCTGACCGCAACCAATCGGCTGCACGAGGCCTATGATCTGGCGCAGGCAACCAACACGTTCCCCGAAATTTGTGGTCGGATTTGCCCGCAAGATCGCTTGTGCGAGGGCAATTGTGTGATTGAGCAGTCGGGCCACGGCACTGTCACCATCGGGGCGATTGAGAAATATATCACCGATAGCGCGTGGGATAACGGCTGGGTGAAACCGGTATCTGGAGTGGTCGAGCAGCCGCAAAGCGTTGGCATTATTGGCGCGGGTCCGGGAGGGATGGCGGCGGCCGATATCTTGCGCCGAGCCGGTATTCAGGCGACCATTTATGATCGAAACGACCGGGCTGGCGGCCTGCTGACCTATGGAATTCCCAGCTTCAAGCTGGAAAAAAACATTGTGATGCGCCGGGTCAAACTGTTGGAGGAAGGCGGCGTCAAATTCATCCTCAACGTGAATATCGGCCAAGATATCCAGTTTCACGAGATCAGAGAAAACCATGACGCCGTGCTGATTGCGACCGGCGTTTATAAGTCGCGCAACCTTGCGGGGCCGGGGGCTGGTCTTGATGGTATTGTTAAAGCGTTGGATTACCTTACTGCCTCTAACCATTTGAATTTCGGCGATAAAGTACCTCAGATTGAGTGTGGAGAGATGTCTGCTACAGATAAAAAGGTCGTGGTGATCGGCGGTGGTGACACGGCGATGGATTGTGTGCGCACGGCTGTGCGGCAAGGGGCGACCAGCGTAAAATGCCTCTATAGACGGGATCGCGCCAACATGCCGGGCTCGCAGCGCGAAACCCAAAATGCCGAGGAGGAGGGGGTCGAGTTTGTGTGGCTGACCGCTCCCAAAGGCTTTAGCGGCGAGGGTCAGGTGACCGGCGTTCGCGTGGCGAAAATGCGTCTTGGCGCGCCGGATGCGACTGGTCGACAAAGCCCCGAAGAGATCGACGGTGCGGACTATACCGAAGACGCCGATCTGGTCATCAAGGCGCTGGGGTTTGAGCCCGAGGATTTGCCAACGCTTTGGGATCAGCCCGATTTGCCAGTCACGGATTGGGGCACGATCAAGGCCGATTTTCGCACGCATCGAACCTCGATGGACGGGGTTTATGCGGTCGGGGATATCGTCCGAGGCGCCTCGCTTGTGGTGTGGGCCATTGCCGACGGGCGCGAGGCGGCGCAGTCGATTATTAGCGATCTTAACCATGCCGCTGCAATTGCGGCCCAGTAAATTCCGGCAGACGACCCTGATAAAACCAATGCGGAGCAGGACTTATGACAAAATATGATGCAAATTGGGTGGCCGAGCAAGAAGCCGCACGCGCACACCTCGCCAGCTCTGGCATGTACCGCGAGGAGGACGAACATTCCTCCTGCGGGGTCGGGTTTGTGGTGTCGATCGACGGAGAAAAGTCGCGCGCCGTGGTCGAAAGCGGCATTCAGGCGCTGAAGGCAGTTTGGCATCGCGGAGCAGTTGATGCCGACGGAAAAACCGGTGACGGCGCGGGAATTCACGTGCAAATTCCGGTGGGATTTGTCTACGATCAGATCCGGCGCACCGGGCATGAGCCAAATAATGACCAACTGATCGCGGTTGGTCAGGTGTTCCTGCCGCGCACGGATTTTGGCGCTCAGGAGACCTGTCGAACCATCGTTGAGACCGAAGTTCTCAGGATGGGCTACTATATTTATGGCTGGCGGCATGTGCCGGTTGATGTGACGTGCCTTGGCGAAAAAGCCAATGCGACCCGGCCTGAGATTGAGCAAATCCTGATCAGCAATAACAAAGGTGTCGACGAGGAAACCTTTGAGCGCGAGCTTTATGTGATCCGTCGCCGGATTGAAAAAGCTGCCGGGGCGGCGCATGTGAACGGGCTTTATATCTGCTCGCTGTCATGCCGGTCGATCATTTATAAGGGCATGATGCTGGCCGAACAGGTCGCGGATTTCTACCCTGATTTGCAGGATGAGCGGTTCATAAGCGCGTTCGCGATTTACCATCAGCGCTACTCCACCAACACATTTCCTCAATGGTGGCTGGCGCAGCCGTTTCGGATGTTGGCGCATAATGGTGAAATTAATACATTAAAAGGCAACACTAACTGGATGAAATCACACGAGATTCGGATGGCCTCCAGTGCCTTCGGGGATCATGCTGAAGACATCAAACCGATCGTTGCCCAAGGCTCTAGCGACAGTGCGGCACTTGATGCGGTGTTTGAGGTGATGGTTCGCGCCGGGCGAAATGCGCCGATGGCCAAGACCATGCTGGTGCCGGAAAGCTGGTCAAATTCGGTGGTCGAGATGCCCAAAGCCTGGCAGGATATGTACGCATATTGCAACGCGGTGATGGAGCCGTGGGACGGTCCAGCCGCGCTTGCCATGACCGACGGGCGCTGGGTTTGTGCGGGGCTTGACCGCAATGGTTTGCGTCCGATGCGCTATGTGGTGACCCGTGATCGGCTGGTAATTGCTGGCTCGGAAACCGGAATGGTGCCGGTCGACAGCGAGAATGTGGTCGAAAAAGGGGCGTTGGGTCCGGGGCAAATGCTGGCGGTCGATATGGCCGAAGGGCGGCTTTTGCATGACACCGAAATTAAGGACGAGTTGGCCGATGCGCGGCCTTTTGGCGACTGGGTTGGCTCGATTGTTGATCTGGAGGCCGAGACCGGTCAGGTCACCGAAAAGACCCTGTTCAGAGGGGCCGAGCTTCGCCGCCGTCAGATCTCTGCCGGGTATTCTATCGAGGAGCTTGAGCTGATTTTACACCCGATGGCGGAGGATTCCAAAGAGGCGATTGCGTCGATGGGTGACGATACGCCCTCGGCGGTTTTGTCGGATATGTACCGTCCGCTGAGCCATTTTTTCCGCCAAAACTTCAGTCAGGTGACCAATCCGCCGATTGACAGTCTGCGCGAACATCGGGTGATGAGCCTGAAAACCCGGTTTGGTAATCTGAAAAATGTGCTGGACGAGGATAATAACCAGACCGAGATTTTGATGCTCGACAGCCCGTTTGTCTCTAACGCCAAATTCACTGCGATGGCGCGTCATTTCGGGGATTCGGCGGTCGAGATTGACTGTAGTTTTGCCAGCAGAGGCGGCACCAATGGGTTGCAACAGGCGCTGGATAAAATCCGTGCCGAGGCTGAAGACGCTGTTCGTGCCGGTGCCAGCCATCTTATTCTGACCGACCATTACCAAAGTGTTGATCGCGTGCAGATGCCGATGATCTTGGCGACTTCTGCGGTTCATTCGTGGTTAACGCGCAAAGGCTTGCGTACGTTTTGCTCGCTCAATTTGCGATCCGCCGAATGCATGGACCCGCATTATTTCGCGGTGCTGATCGGCTGTGGGGCCACCACCGTTAACGCTTATTTGGCGCAGGATTCCATCGCTGATCGGCTTGAGCGCGGCTTGCTTGACGGCCCGCTTGATGCGGCGATTGGGCGGTATGCCAAGGCCATCAATCAGGGTCTTTTGAAGATTATGTCCAAGATGGGCATTTCGGTTATTTCGTCCTATCGAGGCGGTTTGAATTTCGAGGCTGTCGGGCTTAGCCGCTCTTTGGTGGCCGAGTATTTCCCCGGTATGCACAGTCGGATCTCGGGTATCGGGGTTTGGGGAATTCAGAAGAAAATCTCTAAAATTCACGCGAAGGGCTGGCTGGGTGCCGCCGATATCTTGCCAATTGGTGGGTTTTACAAGTCGCGCAAATCGGGTGAAAGCCATGCGTGGCAGGCGCAAACCATGCATTTGTTGCAGTCCGCCTGTGATCGCGCCTCTTACGATTTGTGGCAGCAATACTCGGCGCGGATGCGGGCCAATCCGCCAATTCATCTGCGCGACCTGCTTGATATCGTGGCTAAAGATGCGCCGATCCCGTTGGAAGAGGTCGAAAGCATCACCTCGATTCGCAAGCGATTCGTCACACCGGGCATGTCGCTTGGGGCGCTGTCGCCAGAGGCGCATAAGACCTTGAATGTGGCCATGAACCGGATCGGTGCGAAATCCGACAGTGGCGAAGGCGGCGAAGATCCGGCGCATTTTGTGCCAGAGCCTAATGGCGACAATCCGAGCGCCAAAATCAAGCAGGTGGCCTCTGGTCGGTTTGGTGTAACGGCGGAATATCTTAACCATTGTGAAGAGCTTGAGATCAAGGTCGCCCAAGGCGCCAAGCCCGGCGAGGGTGGGCAATTGCCCGGCATCAAAGTGACCGAGCTGATCGCGCGGCTTCGCCACTCAACCAAGGGGGTGACGCTGATTTCGCCGCCTCCGCATCACGATATTTACTCAATCGAAGATCTTGCGCAGTTGATCTATGATCTAAAACAGATCAACCCGCGCGCCAAAGTTTGTGTCAAACTTGTCGCCTCTTCCGGCGTTGGCACAATTGCGGCCGGCGTTGCCAAAGCCAAAGCTGATGTGATCCTGATCTCGGGTCACAACGGCGGCACTGGCGCGTCGCCCGCTACCTCTATTAAATATGCGGGCCTCCCCTGGGAGATGGGATTAACCGAGGCACATCAAGTACTTGCCATGAATAACCTGCGTGGGCGCGTGACGTTGCGCACCGATGGCGGGCTGCGCACGGGGCGCGATATTGTCATGGCGGCGATGATGGGGGCCGAGGAATTTGGCATTGGCACGGCGGCGCTGATCTCCATGGGGTGCATCATGGTGCGCCAGTGTCAGTCAAATACCTGTCCGGTCGGGATTTGCGTGCAGGACGAGCGTTTGCGCAAGAAATTCACCGGCACGGCGGATAAGGTGGTCAATCTGATCACATTTTATGCCCAAGAAGTTCGCGAGATTTTGGCCTCGATTGGCGCGCGTTCGCTGGATGAGGTGATCGGGCGCGCCGATTTGTTAACGCAAGTCAGTCGTGGGTCTGAGCATCTGGATGATCTCGACCTTAACCCGATGCTGATCACCGTCGATGGCGATCATTCGATCCGGTATGATCGCAATAAACCGCGCCAAGTTGTGCCCGATACGCTGGATGCGGAAATTATTAAGGATGCGGAGCCTTTCTTTAAGGAAGGTGAAAAAATGCAGCTTTCTTATGCGGTTCAAAACACCCACCGCACCATTGGTACCCGTGTTTCCAGCCATATCGTGCAGCGTTTCGGGATGCGAAATAGCCTGCAAAGCGATCATTTAACGATCAAGTTGACCGGCTCTGCTGGGCAATCGTTGGGGGCGTTTGCGGCGCCGGGGTTGAAGCTCGAAGTGTCAGGCGACGCCAATGATTACGTTGGTAAGGGGCTTTCTGGCGGCATAATCGTCGTGCGACCACCGCTTGCCTCGCCTCTGGTCGCGGCCGATAATACCATCGTTGGCAACACGGTTTTATATGGGGCGACGGCGGGTAAGCTGTTCGCAAATGGCCGCGCTGGCGAGCGGTTTGGTGTGCGAAATTCTGGTGCGTCCGTGGTTGTCGAGGGCTGTGGCACCAATGGCTGCGAGTATATGACCGGTGGCGTCGCGGTGATTTTGGGCACGATTGGCACCAATTTTGGCGCGGGGATGACCGGCGGTATGGCCTATATTTATGATGTTGATGGGTCGGCTTTGGATCAGATCAATGGGGAGTCACTTCTGGTGCAGGGCATTGCCTCGCAACATTGGGAGAACCAGCTTAAGACATTGATTGAACAGCATTTTGCAGAAACAAATAGCCCGAAAGCGCGGGAAATTTTGCACCACTGGGACATTGAGAAGGCCAGGTTTTTGCAAATATGCCCCAAGGAGATGTTGGACAATCTTGCACATCCTTTGACGGATCAGCATGAGAGCAGCCTGACCGCCTGACGCCCTTTCACAAGCCAGTCGGGGGCGGTATAGATAGGTTGTGGCAGTTAAGAAAAAGAAAACCGGCGGGCGTAAAGGTAAAGCGCGTGGCAAAGCCAAGAAGCGGTTTTTGCCGACGAAGTTGCGTGCGATTTTCCGAATTTTGTCGCGGATATTCTGGGCTTTGCTGGGATTTCAGGCCGCGACGGTGTTTGTTTTCGCGTTCGTCAATCCGCCGACTGACTTTTATATGCTCAGCGAAAGTCGCCGTCTTGGCGGGGTGAAACAGGACTGGGTGCGGCTTGAGGATGTCTCCGCCAATATGGGTCGCGCGGTGGTTGCCGCTGAGGACGCCAATTTTTGTCAGCATTGGGGCTTTGATCTGGGCGCGATTCGCGCAGTGGTGACCAGTGGCGGCAAACGATTGCGCGGGGCCTCGACGCTGTCGCAGCAGGTGGCAAAAAATGTGTTTTTGTGGCCTGATCGGAGCTGGTTTCGCAAAGCGTTAGAGGCCGAAACCACCTTGATGTTGGAGCTTTTGTGGTCCAAGCGCAGGATCGTCGAGGTCTATATCAATGTTGCCGAATTTGATGAAGGCGTGTTCGGGGTTGGGGCGGCTGCGCCATATTATTTTGGTGTGAAGGCCAAAAATCTGACCCTTGAGCAAGCGGCACGACTGGCGGCCGTGTTGCCAAACCCCAAGGGACGTTCTGCCTCGCGGCCCAGCGCCAAAACCCTGCGCCGTGTCAAAGCGATCATCAGCGGCGCACGCACAATTGAAGCGGACGGGCGTGATCGATGTTTTCAGTAGTTGAAAAAGCCAAAGCTTCAAGGCAAATAAGAGAAACCTACAACAGCCGAGCCCGTTGAATATGCACAAATTATACCACGCCCCTCTGTCGCCGTTTTGCCGAAAAGTACGTCTTGTGCTGGCGGAAAAGAAGATAGAGGTCGAACTGATCGAAGAGAGATATTGGGAAAAACGTAAGGATTTCATGCTGATGAACCCTGGCGGAATGGTTCCGGTGTTAAATGCAAAGGGGCTGATTTTGGCGGAGAGCAGCGCTATTTGCGAGTATTTGGAAGAGGTGCATCCAACTCCGCCGTTAATTCCGCAATCTCCGGCGGATCGCGCGGAAATGCGGCGGTTGAATTCGTGGTTTGACGACAAATTCCACCGCGAAGTGACCGTTAACCTTCTGAACGAGCGTGTGAATAAGAAGATAACGCAGTCGGGCTATCCTGATAGCTCCAACGTTAAGGCGGGGTCGCGCAACATCAAGTTTCATATCGACTATATGGGGCAATTGCTGGAGCAGCGGCGCTGGCTCGCAGGCGATAAAATGACCTTGGCCGATTTTTCGGCAGCGGCGCATTTTTCCTGTCTGGACTATATCCGCGACGTGGATTGGGACCGAAATCTCGCCGTGAAAGAATGGTACGCGACGATCAAATCCCGACCGGCCTTTCGCTCGCTCTTGGCCGATAGTGTGCCGGGTTTTCCGCAGCCTGCGCATTACGCGAACCTTGATTTTTGACCCTGCTAGCGCGAGATCTGCGTGACAAAGCCCTTTCAGAAGGGTTCAGCGAGATGCGGATTTGTGGACCGGGAGACAGTCCGGCCACGGCGGCGCGTTTGGCGGAGTTTGTGAGCTCGGGCTATCATGGCCAAATGAGTTGGATGGTCGAGCGGATGACTTGGCGCGGTGATCCAACCGCGCTGTGGCCAGAGGCGAAATCGGTTGTGATGCTGGCGGAAAGCTATGCACCCAGTCATGATCCGCTGGCGGTGTTGCAACAACGGGATCGCGGGGCGATTTCAGTTTATGCCCAAAACCGTGACTATCATGATTTGGTAAAGAAACGATTGAAGCGGGTCGGGCGATGGTTGATCGAGCAGGACAAAACCGCCGAAATCAAGGTTTTTGTCGATACGGCTCCGGTGATGGAGAAGCCGTTGGCGCAGGCGGCTGGGCTGGGCTGGCAGGGCAAGCACACCAATCTTGTAAGCCGTGATTTGGGGAACTGGTTTTTTCTGGGCGCGATTTTTACCACATTGGACTTGCCGCGCGATCAAGGCGAGGTCGATCATTGTGGCTCTTGCAGCCGCTGTGTTGATATTTGTCCGACGAGCGCTTTTCCTCAACCTTATCAACTGGATGCGCGACGGTGTATCTCGTATTTAACGATCGAGCATGACGGTCCGGTGGACGCGGCCTTGCGCCCGTTGCTGGGCAATCGGATATACGGGTGCGATGATTGTCTGGCGGTTTGTCCGTGGAACAAATTCGCGCGCGCGGCTCACGAGATCGGATATCGCGCACGTCCAGAGTTGCAAGCGCCCGTCTTGTCGGAACTCGCCGGGCTGGATGATGCACGTTTTCGCCTGATGTTTTCCAAATCTCCGGTAAAGCGGATCGGGCGCAAGCGATTTATCCGCAACGTGCTTTATGCGATCGGCAATTCGCGCGACAAAGCTTTGGCACCAGCGGCGGGGAGATTGCTTGACGATGAAAATGAAACGATCAGGGATGCGGCGCGTTGGGCTGTGGCGCGACTGAAGGGGGGCTGAATGGTAAACACGTTATTAATCTTGGGGCATGGCTACACGGCGCGCGCGCTGTCATTGGTCTTGGTTCCGCGCGGATGGCGTGTGATCGGGACGACACAAAATGCGGAAAACCTTTTGGAAATCAGAGAGTTAGGCGTGGAGGCGCGCCTTTGGCCCGGCTCGGATCTGGGCGATATTTTGGCGCAAGCGACACATATATTGGTCGCGGCTGGGCCGGATGCGCTGGGAGATCCGGTATTAAACGGGCTGTGGTCACAGCTTGCCCAATGTGATGAAAACCTCCGGTGGATCGGATATTTATCCACAACTGCAGTCTATGGCGACCATGCCGGAGGTTGGGTCGACGAAGAAACGCCGCTTGCTGCGACAACTAAACGTGGGAAATGGCGTGTTCAGGCCGAGATGGATTGGAACAGACTGGCGCATGAGGCGTACTTGCCTGTACATATTTTTCGTCTTGCAGGAATTTACGGTCCCGGTCGCGGCCCGTTTGCCAAGGTGAGGGCAGGAACCGCGCGGCGTATTATCAAGTCAGGTCAGGTGTTTAGCCGTATTCACGTTGACGATATCGTACAGGTATTGCTGGCGTCGATGGCGGCACCAAATCCTGGTGCGGTTTATAATGTCTGTGATGACGAGGCGGTGCCGCCCGAGGATGTAATCGGTCTGGCTGCGCGACTGCTGGAGCTGCCGGTGCCCGAAGCGATTGATTTTGACGCTACCGATCTATCGCCGATGGCACGCAGTTTTTATGCTGAGTCAAAACGCGTGCACAATGATCGGATCAAACGCGATCTGGGTGTCGAGCTTTTGTATCCCACCTATCGGCAGGGCTTAAAGGCGTTGCACCAGCAAAAAGAGGATTAGTAAAAACGAAAGGCAGCGGTCTCCCACTGCCTTTCAGAAGCTTTATTATGAGTCGGGAACTAGCGAGTAGCGGCCCAAACAACAAGCAGGATCATCAGCGGCACGATCACGCCACCCGAAGAAGAAGACGAATCCTGAACGATGACGGCTGGCTCCATAACAGGACCAGAAACGGCACCGGCGAAAGCGGATGTTGCTGCAATCGAAAGAGCAGCTGCGAGAGCGATTGATTTCATTGGAGACTCCATAATTTTCCAAACACAACTTTACGAGCATTTACTCGAAGGCTTGTGACGCCACCCGAGATATATGTCTTGTGATCTCGTTTAAGCATCTAGGGTTGGTAATTGCAACGATTTTAGGAATTCGTAAGGACAATGTTAATAAGTGAGGTTTGCATCCCACAGATAATATCAGAGATGCGGAGTGGCAAACATGCGAAAGGCAGCGGTCTCCCACTGCCTTTCAGAAGTTCTCATTTGTGTCAGGAGCTAGCGAGTAGCGGCCCAAACAACAAGCAGGATCATCAGCGGCACAACTATGCCACCCGAAGAAGAAGACGAATCCTGTACGATAACGGCTGGCTCCATTACGGGACCGGAAACGGCACCAGCGAAAGCGGATGTTGCTGCGATCGAAAGAGCGGCTGCGAGAGCGATTGATTTCATTGTATCCTCCAATTTTTTTGCCTGCTGCGTATTGGGTAAAGGCAATTGAACCCCGCCGCAGGCACCCAAGACTGTACCTCGTCATCATTTTTAACCGGGGAAGTTTGACAAATGCAATGCTTCTTGCCGGAAGACGGACGCAGGTTTCAACTGATGTCGTTAAATAAGCAACACCTGTGTGCCTACTTTGGTCAATCCGAACAGCTCAGCAATGTTTTGATTATAAAGACCGATGCAACCGTTGGACGATTTCCGCCCAATTTTGCGTGTGTCATTGGTGCCGTGAATACGGTAATATTGCCAAGAAAGATACAATGCGTGCGTTCCGAGGGGATTGTCCTCACCTGGGCCGATATATCTTGGCCATTCGGGATTCCGTTTCAGCATGTTTGGTGTCGGGCGCCATTCCGGGCCGACTTTTTTGCGAACGATTCGGGTTCGGCCCAGACGGGTTAACTCAGGTGAAAGCGGAACACTTGTTGGATAGAGCTTATAGGTCTCGCCATCTTCAGACCAGAAATGCAGGGCGCGAGACGTGGTATCGACCAGAATCACCCCGTTTTTGCGATTCGAAAAGTATGGTTCCCATGATTTCGTTGAAAAACTGGAAATATTGCGTTTAACATCTGCCGCGACGGGTTGCTCCTCAACCAAGCCGGTTTGGGCGAATGCACTGGTGGTAAAGCCGGTTGAGGCTGCCCCCAGCCCGATTGCGAGGGATTTACTAAATGCGCGCCGGGTAAGCATCGGCTTATCTGAATCGTCTGACTTGGACATGAAAACTACTCCCTTTGATCAGTCCCGAGCAAGATATTGCCCGAAAGCCGCAGTTACAATTCAAACTAGCGTTATTTCGCTCAGTATTTCGGGCAAGTGTTTGAATGGCGACATAGAACAGGTTAGACGTTAGCTGAATTTCATCATTGGACGGTATGATAAAAATGACACGCTTAATAGCTTCGCTGGTTGCAGCCTTGTTCGTTTTGACGGCCTGTAACGTCACTACTCCGCAACTGGGGCCGGATGGAAAGCCCTTGCCGAGTGTGTTTCGTATTACCAATTCGCAGAAAAACAAAATACCGTTTCGGGTTTTGGATTCGGTTAATGCACTGCGCGTGGCCGCTGGGCTTACGCCGGTTGCGCTTTCCGCAGAGCTTACTGCTGCCGCCGCGACACAGTCTCAGGACATGTCTATTCAGAACCGGCCGTGGCATTTCGGGTCGGACGGGTCCTCGCCGATCGACCGGGTTGCGCGCACAGGGTATGCGGGAAATATGTTGGGTGAGAATATCTCGGAGACATTTGAAAACGACGTTGATACGCTTGCCGCTTGGATGACCGAGGCCGATACTCGGAGCGTGATCATGAATCCGGAGGCCAAGTTTATGGGTATTTCATGGTTTCAGGAGGTCAGCGGCAAGATTTGGTGGACCCAAGTATTTGGCAGCTGACAAACTGGAGGTTTAGGGGAAAATATCAATTGGAGTGCCGTCTCTGACCATGGCGTAGATTTCTTCGATCTCGCGATTTGACACGGAAATACAGCCCCACGTCCAATCGGCCTTGTTGCGGTCCCTAAATAATGTGGGGCCGCCGTGGATGAATATGTCGCCTCCCGGACTTTTCCCGAGAGCCTTTGCTTCGGCTTTGTCCTGCTCGTTGGGATAGGAAATGCCGATGCTCAGGTGATAGCTGCTGTTTGGATTGCGGCGGTCAATCGTGTAGCTGCCTTCCGGAGTTTTCCCGTCATTTTCAACTTTTTTGTCACCCACTGGGGCAAAACCGAGATCAATATTATAGGTTTTCAACGTGGTCTGGTTGCTAAAAAGATAGAGTTTACGTTCTGATTTCATGATCACCAGACGCGTCACTTCTGGCCCGTTATATGTCTTGAATTTGGTGCAGGCCGAGACGCCAAAGGCCAAAACAAGAACAATAATAAACTTTAAAGACAATTTCATGCGGCTTTTCCAAGTGTTGTCGGACTTCGCGTGAGTTTACATGGAAACTGAAAATTACAAAGCGGTGTTGGGGGTAAATCGAAAAAACATCGGGTTGGCTGCCATCCGGTCAGGCGAGGCGAGAGACGTGATGGATGATATTTCCCGATTTTTTTGGAAATCTTCGCCGCTTACATTCTATGTCCGACAGAGCGAGAGCGATTTTCTGCGCTCGAACTGGGTGTAGTTTTTGGAGTAGTTCGGCGGCTCGTGCCGTGGTTTGTGACGAAAGAACGAAGGCGGCAACAGAGGGGTGCTCTTTGGCGATAAGTGTATTTATTTTTATGGGTTGCTTGGCGGTGTGATATGACATTTCCATACTGGAGTCACCTGATTTGCGCAAATCGGGCGTTAGTTTGGCCTTGGGAGACAGCTCTTCTTGTTCGTTTTTGGGGCTTTGGGCTGGTTTTTGATCCAACTCGTTTACAAGCTCAGCCAAAATCCCTTCGATGAGCTTTGGGTTTATTTTTTCGAGCGGCGGCGCGTTGCGTGTACCCGGCGTGGTGGATTTATGCTTGGCAGCAAGGCTCGTGTTGTTAAGCCCCAAAAACTGCATGGCCAATCGCACCTTCTTCGACCGAGGAAGTTTGGCAATTTCCAGCGCTATCGCCTGATCATCCTGCGATGAGACGGGCGACTTTAGCGGCGGGGGCGTGGTTTTTTTTGGGAAGTGTTCACATATAACTCCTGACAAGGGCGCCGGACAGCAATCCCCACCCGTTAGCGACGACAAAAAACGCGAGCTTAAACGGTAGGCTGACGATTGCGGGGGGCACCATCAGCATGCCCATGGACATCAGAACGGCGGCGACGACCAGATCGATGACCAAAAACGGCAGGAAAACAAGAAATCCAATTTCGAAGGCCCGTTGAATTTCGCTTAACAAGAACGCCGGAATCAGCGTTGAAAGGGAGCTCATGTTGGTTACCGAGGTGGCATCCAGTCCGCGGGAAGAAAGGAGAATCGCCTCTGTGCTGGGATCAACGCGGTTTTGCATGAACACGCGAAATGGTCCCATTACCAGCGGGAAGGCGACCTCCGGGGTGATTTTTCCAGAGATAAGCGGCTCTATTCCCAAGGTCCACGCCTCGGTAAATACCGGCTCCATCACGAAATAGGTCAGAAACAATGCGAGGCTGACGATCATCATGTTTGGTGGCGCTTGTTGCAGCCCAATCGCTTGGCGCAGGATCGAAAAGACGGTGACCATAAACGGAAAGCTGGTGATCATTATCGCCAGTCCCGGGGCAAGGCTGAGCAGTGTTATCAGACCAAATAGCTGAATACTGCGCAACGTAAGTGAGCCCTGATCGCCGAAATCTATAGAGACCTGTTGCGCGGCAATCTGCGAAGCGTGGAACGTAAATATCACCAGTAGGAGGGCGAAGATGACATGGTATTTTCGAAGATATTTCACGAGCTTATAGGCCTTTTCCGAAATCAGATACCTCGGTCAGGCACACCGCGAGTTGCCCCGAATTATCGCCTTCAAGCTCTTTGAGAACTCCGCGAGCGATCATTTTGTCGCCGACGAAAAGCTCCACCGGGTCATCAATCCGGCGATCAAGCGGAAGGATGGAGTCCTGTGTCAGTTTTACCAAGTCGCGAATCAAGGGCCGCGCGCGACCAACCGAGATCGTTATCTCTATCGGCACTTGCCCAAAGGGGCTTCCTGCGACGGTACTGTCCATGGAGGGGGTCGGGCTTGGCTTGGCAGGATTTTGGTGGGTGTCGGTTTCAGCCATAGGTTTGATCCTCTGATGCCATGTTGAAAAAGTTGGATACGGCCAGTTGAATGGCGTCTATGGCCGAGTTCAGGTCGATATGTCGTTCGCCGATTGGCGAGGAGAGCCATATCTCGTTCGCGCCGCAGTTTGGATCTAGGGTCGCGGTTGCGGTAAATGACGAATCAGGGCTGGTGTCGCGATATTCGTGGATCAGGGCCTCGACTACGGGCAGATTTTGCGCGGAGCATTTTACCAATATCGGCCCGTCGGTCATGCTTGCGGCGAGGGTTTTGATCTGAGCTGCGATGATTTCAGCCAACGCTTCTTTGAACGCGCCGGGCAAAACCACCTCGACCATTTTGGAAATCAGCGGTGACAAAGAGGCCAAGACCGCTTGGCGCGCTTCGATTGAGGTAAAACAGAAATCTTCCAGAGACAGGCTAAGCGCCGAGATTGCCTTGGCCTTTTCTACGCCCAGTTCCTGCGAAGCTTTGGCGTAACCTTGACGATATCCTGCCTGAAAAGTTTCCTTCTTGATTTGTTCGAGGCGGTCTTTAGGAAGGAACATTGTCGAATGATGCGAGTTTTGCGTGCCGAAACTCTCGAATGTGAATGTAGATGACATCAGGCGGACTCCTCGCTTGTCTCAATCCAGTTGCGCAAAACATCCACGGTCTCGCCTTGGCGCTCGGCGATGATCTGGCGCAGTTGCGATACTGGATCGCTGGAAAACCCGTCTGATAAGGCGTCGTCCGGGCCGGCGATAGCGAATTGAAGCTCGTCTTCCATTGCTGGAAAAGCGCCGTCCATTCCGGCGGTGTCCGGTCCCGGAAGGGCGGTCAATCGCGGTGATGTCAAGATCGGGCGCACGACAAACATGCCAAGCCCCAAGATCACCAGCGCCAGAACGCCGGTTTGAATGAGGGTCATGGAATTTGCGGCTACGGCGGCGAAAGGCGAGGGTGTTGCAAGAGTTCCCACCACGGGGAGGGGCAAAAACTCCAGCGATTTAATGGTCACAACGTCGCCTCTTTCGGCGTTAAACCCGACGGTCGACTGCACGAGTTCACGCAACGAGGTTAGTTCTGCGTCAGAGCGCGGCGCCCATGCTGGGTTGGCGCCGGGCGTAGTTATCCCGTTGATCAAAACCGCGACGCTCAGCCGTTTTATGGTGTCGGGCTGGCGGATCAGCTTGCGTGTGGTTTGCGAGATTTCATAGTTAATCAGCTCGCGCGTTTCAGTGTTGTTGCTCTTGGCGGTTGAATTTGATCCGCTGGTATTGCCGGATGGCAGGTTGCTGGCCACGGTCACGGGTGTTCCGCCGTTGTCGGCGGTGTTGGCCGAAGTTTCCCGCGTGTCCGTGCTGATTGCCACCCGGCTCTTGGGGTCGATGCGTTTTTCGACGATGGTTTCTTTTTCGTTCGTCGCGTCGATGGCGACTTCTACCCGCGCGTTTCCGGGCCCGACCCTTGCTGCAAGCAACTGCTCAACGCTGGCTTTGAGGGCTTTGGCGCGACTATCAGCAAAACCGCTGCCAGACCCGGAGGCACCGGCCCGTGCCACCAGACCGCGGTCGCTGTCGATGACCGACACGTTTTCAGGAGATAGCCCCGAAACAGCGGAGGCGATCAAAAACCTGAGGGCGCGCACCTTGCTATCTGACAAGGGAGCACCGCTGAGTTTAAGCGTAACCGAGGCTACGGGTGCAGGCGTTTTCGCGAACGGGCGCGCAACCTGATTAGAGATGTGAACCCGCGCCGATCTGACCTCCGGCCAGGTTAGGATCGTGCGGGCAAGTTCCCCTTCTTTTGCGCGCCAGTAAGCCGCATCAAACATCTGCGCGGTTGTGCCAAACCCCGAAAGCTTATCAAGCAATTCATAGCCCGCAACGCCCGTTGCTGGCAGCCCTTCACCAGCAAGTGTCATGCGCAACTGATCGCGTTCGGAGGCGCTTACATAAATGGCCGAGCCATCGATTTTGTAAAATGCCCCTTGTTTTTCCAACGCGGCAATAACTTCGCCCGAAATAGACGGCTCCAACCCGGAGTATAGGAGCGACATTGACGGAGTGCTGGTCACCCGCGCCAACATCAGGATCGCACCAAATACCGCAACGGTGGCCAGGCCGACGATGATCCGTTTGCGCATATCAAGCGCGTTCCATAGCGAAAGGAGCTGTTGCAAATTCTGCCCTCATGTAAACCGGCGACCATTCTGATCCCCGCTGTTGTGAAGTTCAGTTTGAATCAAGGGCCTTAACATTTGGTTAGTCTCGAGCGGATTATATGGGGGAAAGGAACTTTATCTGAGGGCGACGATTCTCTTGAGCGAAAAACTCTTGCCAGACGAGGAAGACTCACCCAAGCGCGGGAAAATGGGGCTGATTTTGGGGCTTGTCGCGGCCTTGCTGCTGGGCGGCGGGGGTTTTTATGCGGCCTATTCGGGGCTGATCGGGGGCTCCGCTGCCGATTCGAAAGCCTCAGAACCTGCGAAAGGGGGCGGTGAGGGGACATCTGCGGGTAAAAATGCGCCGTCGGAAACGGCGTTTGTTCCGCTTGACCCTATTATAGTGTCGCTCGGCAATAACGCGACCAGCCGCTATTTGAAATTCGGGGCGGAGCTGGAGGTTGACCCGGCATTCAAAGAAGAGGTCACGAAACTGCTGCCGCGCGTTCTGGACGTTCTGAACGGGTATCTTCGGGCGGTCGACTCGCGCGATATCGAAAATCCGGCAGCGATGGGACGACTGCGCGCGCAAATGCTGCGGCGTATTCAAGTTGTCACCGGGACTGGGCGGGTCAAGGATTTGCTGATCACGGAATTTGTGTTGAACTAAGGAGGTGTCATGACGTTTATTGCCGATATTTTACTGCTGGTAGCGGCGTTTTCTGCTGCATTTTACTGCCGGGTTTTGGCGGTTCGTCTCAAGCGATTGTCAAATACCGACAAGGGATTGGGGGGTGCGATCACCGGGCTTAGCGTTCAGGTTGACGAGATGAAATCAACCCTGAAGGCGGTTGCAGTGACCGCTGACAGGCGGGCTGTTGAACTCTCTCACCTCACCGAAAAGGCCGAGAGATCAACCCGTAGGTTAGAGCTTTTGCTGGCAAGTTTGCATGGGTATGAGGATCAGAACGACGCCCAAAGAGCGGCCGATAACACCCCGCCGGTGCTGAGGCTTTCGACGCGGGACCATCGGCCTGATGGTGCTGACGCGGCTGATGCAGGTCGCTCGGCGTCGCGGCTTTTATCCCGAAACCGATCACGGCCAAATCTGGAATATGTCCCATGAGCCAGTCAAAAACCATATTCAGCATGCGACGCACGGGCGGGGCGTTGACGTTTGTGTTCGTCACATTGCTCATCTCGGGATTTTTGCGATTGGGAGGGGATGAATTTGCCTGGGCGCAGGAGATTGCGGCGCTATCGGTCGGCTCCGACACCCCTGTCGCCAAGCAAAAACCGGTCCCTACCGCGTGTGTCGCCAACGGAAATACGGCGCAGATGCTGACGGCCATCAGGTATCGGCAAGCGCAGCTGGACATCAGGGACTCACGCTCTGTTGATCGTCTTCAGGCGCTGAAAGTAGCGGAGTTGAAAATTAAGCAGAACACCAAAGCACTGGTCGCGGCGGAAAAGCGTTTGGCGGCTACTTTGGCGATAGCGGATTCAGCGGCGGAAAAAGACTTGCTTCGCCTGACGACGGTTTATGAAAACATGAAGCCGAAAAATGCCATTGGGCTGTTTGGCGAGATGGCGCCCGAGTTTGCCGCAGGATTTCTTGGCCGAATGAGACCGCAATCGGCGGCGCTGATCATGTCGAGCCTGTCGCCGGAAAAAGCTTACCAAATCAGTTTGATCCTCGCGGGCAGAAATGCGCGGGCTCCGGTAAAATAACCGGCTCGGTTAAGGTTTTTTAACCAATGAGGATGCACAGTAGACGAGGTTGATTCTGTAAAGGGCAGGGCACGAGATGATAGGGCTTATCGGGATAATCTTCATCTTTGTTACCGTAATCGGTGGCTATGTGCTTGCTGGTGGCAAGCTGCCTATTATTCTCAACGCGTTACCAAATGAGGCGATAATTATCCTTGGTGCCGCACTTGGCTCGTTTGCGGTGAGTAGTGATTTTAGCGGCTTCAAGCACACGTTCAAGGATCTTGGCAAAGTTTTTACCGGATCAAAGTGGAAGCAAAGCGACTATTTGGATGTGCTATGCCTGCTCTTTGAGCTTATTCGCCTGGGCAAACAAAACCCGATGGCGTTGGAGGAACATGTCGAGGGGGCTGAGGATTCGGCAATCTTTTCCAAGTTTCCGAAACTTCAGAGCGACGATGAAACCCGCAATCTGATCTGCGATACCTTGCGTTCCGCGCTGATGAATTACGATGATCCAAACCAGGTTGAAGAGGTGCTCGACAAACGGATGGAACGAAATTTAAGCCATGCTTTGCACTCCAGCCACGCGCTTCAGTCAATTGCCGATGGCCTCCCCGCACTTGGGATTGTTGCGGCGGTTCTCGGGATTATCAAGACTATGGCCTCCATTGACCAGCCGCCCGAAATTTTGGGTGAGCTTATTGGTGGCGCGCTGGTCGGGACGTTTTTTGGCGTATTTATGGCCTATGGTCTGGTTGGGCCTTTCGCAATAAAAGTAAAGTCAGTTGTCGAAGAAGATCAGTATCTTCACCAATTAGTTCGCGAAGTTCTCGTCGCTAATCTTCATAATCACGCTGCCAATATTTGTATCGAGGTCGGGCGACAAAACACCCCAAGCCACCTGCGGCCGTCATTTGCCGAGCTTGAAGAGGCCTTGAAAGAGGTTAAGCAAGGTATCGCGGCTTGATAAAACGTACCAAAATCTACACCGTTGCGATTTTCCTGATATTTTCGGGCTGGACTTCCGTACAAGCTGCCGGAGGATTGCTGGTTCGATCAGGAGAGCACAAAGATTTTTCGCGTTTGGTTTTTGATCTAAAACCTTCAACTGACTGGAATCTCAAACAAGTTAAGGGCGGTTATGAACTGTCATTTGACCCAAAGCCGTCGCGCTTCGATATTTCCAGAATTTTTCAATTTGTCCCCAAGACTCGATTGATATCCGTCGCGTTGAAGGTCGGTAAACCGGGGACGTTATTGCTAGATGTCGCACCGAATTACCACGCCGAAATCGTTAGAACTCCTGCCGGGAAGTTGGTTGTAGATATAAAATCCGGCGCTGATGTCGTTAGTTTTAAGCCACCAATACCCTCTGACGCGTCTCGTCTAAAATCAACCAACCTGCAATCGCGCAGCCAAAAATATCCACTCCAGCCGTCTCTACCCGAACCATCTGCACCCCCGATATTGGGCACAAATCCAGCACCTGAACCAGCCACGACCCAACCAGTATCACCGCCCCCATCCAATTTGCCAAATATCCGCGTCTTGAAAGCGCAGCAAAAATTGGTGGCGCAGTTGGGGCGCGCGATGACGCAAGGTATTATTGTTCCTGATCAGAGCCGGTTTTTTGGCAATATTTCTCCTCTGAAACGTTCGCTCCAGTCCCCGCCTCCGTCACTAAAACCTCCTTCGCGCCCGGAAGGTAAAACGTCTCCGGCCAAGGAAAAGCTCGTTAAAGCCCTTGCGCAAGACATTCGAAACCAGTTAAATTTAATTGCTAATACAGTCTATGACAGGGGGTGGGTTCGCTCTCCCGACCCGATTAATGTCAAAATCGCCGATGTGGTTTGTATTAGCAACCGTGATCTTGATCTGGCCAGTTGGACAGATGACAAACCTGTGGATCAGGAAATAGCCAAACTCAGACTGGGGCTGACGGGGGAATTTGACAAGACTAATATTGATACACTGACATCCCTAGTAAAGCTTTATATTGCGCGCGGTTTTGGGACTGAGGCCAAGGCCTTGATGTCCACGTTTGGCGTGAAATTAGACAACGAAGATCTCTATTATGATTTGGCGGATATCATCGAAACAGGCGGTGTTACTCAAAGCCGAATTTTGGCTAGTCAGTCGATCTGTCCAAGTGCGTCCGCGATGTGGGCGGTTTTGGCTCGCTCGAAAATTCCCGTAGGAGAGGTTCCCAACCCGCAAATATTAAACAAATATTTCTCGGAACTGCCTGCCAATTTAAGACAACGTATCGGCCCCTTTTTAGGAGAGAAGTTGCTGAATGCCGGTTTGATAGGCGAGGCTCAGCAAATCGCGAAACTTATTGCCCGAGCGCCGGGTGACCCAAGCCCACAAACAACATTGTTTGCGGCGAAATTAAGTTTGGCGCGAAAGAAGCCAGAAAAAGCAAAAAACGAGTTATTGTCGCTGATCGAGAGCGATGAAACCAACTCTCCAGAAGCGCTGCTGTTACTGATGAATGTTTTGTTACATAGCCCAAAACCAGTGCCAGAATACCTAATTACCGAAACCGCCGCACGAGCGTTTGAGCTGCGCTATAGCAGTCAGGGGCAAGCGCTGCTCAGACTGGAAATTCTGGCATGGGCTCACGACCAAAACCAGAGCAAGGCCTTTGAAATACTAAACCACGCAACGTCGCTGCAAACGTTGGATGCTCAGGCTATCAGCGAAATCGCCAGCGAGATTTTTCTATCGTTTAATCTTCAAAACTTGGGCTCTCAGGACTTTGTTAGCATGTTTTTTCAACATCGACATTTACTATCGAAAAATCCTGATATGGATGCTGCCAGATTGCACGCCGCTAAGGGACTGTTGCAGGCCGGTCTTCCTGATGTGGCGCTGAACACGTTGGTCCCCTTAACGGCGCGTTTAACGTCTACGGATCGTCAGCTAATTGCTAAAATCTACCTGGCTGAAGATAAACCGCAAGCCGCGATAAGAATTCTCTCTCCCGACCGCTCAAAAGCTGCCGCGCGCTTAAGAATTTCGGCATTTTCGAAAAACGGCGCGTATGACAAAGCGTTAGCGATAGCTTCGGCTGAAAACCTCTTGAGGTCGGAAAGTGAACTGGCGTGGAAGGCTGGCCAGTGGGACGTTGCCGCGCAAAGTGATGTTTTATCAAGACGGCAAGCCGCGAGTTATTATTTGCAGGCAACGAAGGATGGTCCAACGGCGCAAGCGACGTCTTCGTTTGAAAAGCCGATGAGAGCATCTAAAAAGCTCTCATTAGCCCAGTTGGAAGGCATGGTAAAAAGCAGCCAGAATACGCGGGCAGAGTTGAAAACGTTGCTGTCCGATAACCCTTTCCCATAACCTCAAATAATTATTGTTCTGGTTACGATTTTTCAACTTTTATACGTTTACATTGGAATAAATTTCCAAGCGAGAAAGAGCTTGATTCATGTGGGCAAAAGAATTTTGTCGAAAACTCCGAGACGACCAGTGCCTTGGCTGGATGAGTCTCTGGTTTGCTGCGGTGGTATTTTTTGGCGCGTGGCCATTCGCGGCCAACTCAAGCGTCAAGATACAAACGAGCGAGGGAGGGATTTGTCAGGCGGCGGCCCAACGGGCCTCGCAGGAGACCGGCGTTCCATTGGATGTATTGCTGGCAATCACCTTGTCTGAAACCGGTAGAAAAGAAGCCGGGCGTTTTCTACCTTGGCCCTGGACTGTTAATATGGAGGGTAAGGGAAGGTGGTTTGAAAACCAAAAAGACGCGCTGGCATATGTAAATGCAAATTTCAAAATTGGCGCTCGGAGTTTTGATGTTGGCTGCTTTCAGATAAATTTCAAATGGCACGGCAAGGCGTTTTCGTCGATAGACCGTATGTTTGACCCAGATTCAAACGCGCTTTATGCAGCCAAATATCTGCGGTCTCTCTATTATGAAAAAGGAAATTGGAAAGAGGCGGCGGGCGCGTACCATTCGCGTACATCTAAAAATGCAGCACAATATGCGAATCGCTTTTCGCGAATTCTGTTGGCACTAAATGGACCACTGGCAGGGCAGGAAAGCACGAAAAGCAGTGTGCGGCCTCGCAAAGTCGTTCCTAAAAGTAATCAATACCCCTTACTCAAGAGTGGAGTGAACTCAACATTCACTAATGGCTCGCTTGTGTCTTTGGTGGCGAGCGACACACAAAAAAGTTTGATCAAAAAACCCCCTGGACGTCTGTTTTGAGCCAAAAGTTAGAGCAAAAACCAACCGGCAAAGGCGCCTTTCAGCCAACGATCCTTCTGGCGATGGCGTTGATGGCCGTGATCGCAATGATGATCTTGCCGATGCCTTCTTGGGTTTTGGATATCGGCTTGGCGGCGTCTTTCGGTTTGGCAATTTTAATTTTTACGATCACTCTATTCGTCGAGCGACCACTCGATTTTAGTGCGTTTCCGACAATATTGCTGGTCTCGTTGATGTTGCGACTATCGCTTAACGTTTCATCAACCAAACTCATTATCGGGCAAGGGCATACCGGAACCGGAGCCGCCGGAAATGTGATTGAAGGTTTTGCAAACTTTGTCATGGGCGGCAGCGTACTCGTTGGTATGGTGGTTTTTGGTGTCCTGATAATCGTTAATTTTATCGTCATTACCAAGGGCGCTGCGCGAATGGCCGAAGTCGGAGCGCGCTTTGCGTTGGATGGAATGCCCGGTCGTCAGCTGGCGATTGACAGTGATATGTCCGCAGGCGCTATTGGCCATGAAGAGGCGAAACTGAGGCGCGAAACAGAGCAAGCCGAAACCACATTTTTTGGCTCGTTGGACGGGGCATCAAAATTTGTAAAAGGCGACGCCGTTGCGGGTTTACTGATAACTTTGCTAAATTTGGTGATGGGTCTCATTATCGGCGTTACGCTTCATGGAATGCCAATTGGCCAAGCACTCAATACATACGCGATATTAACGGTGGGAGATGGGCTGGTCTCACAAATTCCAGCGGTAATTATCTCTATCGCTTCGGCATTGTTGTTGTCTCGAGGGGGTACAACCGGCGCTGCCGACAAAGCGCTGTTTGAGCAGCTCGGCAATCACCCGTCGGCACTTATCGCTGTGGCAATTTTGATGTTTTTCTTTGCGCTGGTGCCGGGTTTGCCGTTTTATCCGTTTGTGCTGGGTTCGGGAATATTGGCGGGCAGCGCTTACTACACTCTAAAAAAATCCCGCAATGTAGAAATTCAGGAACCCTCGGAAAAATCCGCTGAACCGGCCGGCGAAAAATCTATGGGAGATCGTTTGGAGATTGATGAAATTCATGTGGAATTCGCACCTGATTTGGTCTCCATGGCTATGGACGAGGGCACTGGTCTGGACGCAAGAATAGCAAATATGCGGAACCATATCGCGACGGTTTATGGCTTAATAATTCCCGAAATCCGCCTCACCGACAACGCCATGCTTCCGGCTGGAACTTACGCGATTCGTATTCAGGGTGTTGAGCAAGCGCGCGATATTCTGGAACCGGGACGAGTTCTGGTTTTGTTGACCGAGGAAGAACCGGACTCACCTGGTGAAACACTGGTGAAAGAACCTGTATATGGTGCGCCTGCCCGCTGGATGGACCCGGAATTGCAAGAAGAGGCTACGCTGCGAGGGCTTACCGTCGTCGCTCCGGCCGAGGTTTTGGCCACACATCTGCTGGAAGTGATCAAGCAAAACTTTCCGCGGCTTTTGACGTTCCGCGGATTGCGGAAAATACTCGACGAGTTTGTTAGCGTGTCAGATACGGCGCGCGCCGAAATGAACCGACGGATGCTGGAAGAGCTGGTTCCGGAAAAAGTACCGTTTGAAATGCTGCAATCTGTCTTGCGTCTTTTGCTGGATGAACAGATTTCAATTCGAAATCTACCCTTGATATTAGAAGCGATCAACGAGGGTCGGGCACGTTTTGGAACAAGCGAGGAAATAACCGAATATGTCCGCCATCGGTTGGGGTTCCAGATCGTGGCCGAACTGCGGCGCGACGACGGAACATTGCCGGTCATTCAGCTCGCTGCGGAGTGGGAGGTGTTGTTTGCGAAATATGTGATTGCTTCCGAAGGAAGCTTGCAAGATATAGCGCTTCCACCGGATGAATTTAACAGGCTGGCAAGCGCCGTCGCCGAAAAAATATCAAAAGCCAGTGAAGCGGGTACATATCCCGCAGTTGTAACATCGACTAGACGGCGCAGATTTCTGCATACGGTTTTATCGGCGAAGGGCATTGCCAACCCGGTGTTTTCGTTCGACGAGATCGGAACCGTTGTGAAACCTTCGTTGGTTGGCGTCGCCTGAGATGTCGAGCGCAATCCTTGGTTTTCTAACCGAAGCGCAGACATCAATGATTTTGGCCTTTGCGGTATTTCTGCGGGTTGGTGCAGCGATGGCAGTGCTTCCAGGATTTGGGGAACGAGCTATCCCGCTGCGTGTCAGGCTAATGGTGTCTATTGCGTTTACATTAATTGTTTGGCCATTAGCGTCGGATTATCTCCCGAGCCAGCTGCCCGAAATTAACCCTATTATGTTTATAACCGAGGCGGTCGTGGGGCTGGCAATGGGAATAATATTTCGCCTGTTCATAATGGCGCTTCAATTGGCGGGAATGATGGCTGCGCAGGCGACCTCGCTTAGCCAGATTTTTGGCGGAGGGGCGACGCCTGACCCAATGCCAGCGTTTGGCAATATTTTGGTTGTTGGGGGCCTTGCGTTGGCGATGATGTCGGGGCTGCACGTGAAATTGGCACTTGCCTTGGCTCAGTCTTATTCAGTTATGCCGTTGGGCAGTTTTCCAACTCCGTCGGACCTGACCAGTTGGGGAGTTGATGGAATTTCGGCCACATTCGAACTGGCGTTCACCTTAGCTGCGCCATTTATCGTTGCCTCGGTGATCTATAATGTCGCGATCGGCGCGATAAACCGGGCAATGCCCCAGTTGCAGGTCGCCTTCGTGGGCGCGCCAGCCATCACGTTTTCTGGCCTGTTGTTGTTGGCAATAACGGCTCCAATGATTCTGAGGATATGGCTATCGGAGTTTGATAAGGTGTTGTCCAATCCGTTTGGGGGTGGGTTTTGAGCGGCGGCGCGGACTCAGGTGGCGAAAAAACCGAAGAGCCCACCGAAAAAAAGCTTCAGGACGCGAGAAAGAAAGGCGACATAGCCAAATCACCCGACCTGTCCGCAACAGCAGCATATTTGGGGCTGGCTCTTGTGTTCAGCTTTGCCGGTCCGTCGATGATCAACCAGTTGGGGGAAATTCTCACCCAAGTTTTTGAAAACGCTGACAAAATATCCAGCCAGGCGCTTGGTACCGGTGGAATCTATGTTGTGCTTGGGTTCGTCAATAGCGTTACTTGGGTAGTCCTCCCTGTTTTTATCGCCCCGTTTGTTGCGGTCATTATTTCTGTGATGGCGCAGCAGGCGTTTGTCTTTGCCCCAGACAAGATATTGCCAAAACTATCACGTATCTCACCGCTTTCTGGCTTGAAAAACAAGTTCGGGCCAACAGGACTATTTGAATTTGCAAAGAATTTTCTTAAATTGATAGTCATTTCCTCTGTTGTTGGTCTGTTTGTTAGCTCCAATTATGATGATGTTCTCGGAAGTATTTACACCAATTCCCAGACTGTAAGCCAGATGGTAGCGAACAGTCTTGTACGGTTTTTGTGGCTCGTTTTTTTAATTTCAGCAATTGTCAGCGTTTTGGATTACTACTGGCAACAGTTTGATTACAAACGAAAACTGATGATGACTCGGCAGGAGATCACCGATGAAATGAAGGATTCTGAAGGTGATCCGCATATGAAACATAAACGCCGCCAGAAAGGCCATGATATCGCATCTCAAAAGATGATGACGGATGTGCCTGACGCAGATGTTATTGTGGTAAACCCCCAGCATTTTGCGGTCGCTCTTAAATGGGATCGTGCGACAGGTTCTGCGCCAGTCTGTGTTGCTAAAGGTGTCGACGAAATTGCCGCGCGTATTAGAGAAATTGCTGCGGTTTCAGGGGTTCCGATTCACAGAGACCCGCCAACCGCCAGATCGTTGTTTGCTACGGTTGAGATCGGGCAAGAAGTTAACCCGGATCACTATAAACCTGTGGCGGCGGCGATTCGTTACGCCGAAAAAATGCGAAAACTGGCGGACAGGAAGAAGTATGATTAACAAACATATTATGAAGAAATTAGGACAGCTTGCGGAAATAACCAAGCAAGCTGCGATGACAAGGCTTAGCCGGCTCACTTCCCAACGCGCTGGTCTGGAGAACGAAATCGCTGAAATCAAACGAGCGATAGCCAAACCTGCCGACACGCACCGTACTGTTGCCAGTGAAGTTTACGAGAAATGGGTGGTTTGGGGCGAGCGGCGGTCTGTGGATCTGAACCAACAAATAAAAGAGCTTCAGCCCTTTATCGCGGAGGCGCAACGAGAGGCGCGAACAGCCCTTGGCCGCTCAAGCGTGATCGACAAGTTGCGCCAAAGGCATCAAGAAAGCATAGAGAAACGCGCGTTGATTCAAGAAGAACAACTCGAATAATGAAAATTAGGGGTTCTGGACATCCTGTCGAACTATATCGATCACCAATACGTCTGTGGCAATCGGGCCAAGAATGCGCGACGCTACCTCAAAAAGTGAGCCTCGAAGGTCGTTCATCTTCTCACCTGTAGTAAATGTACCGTTAAAGCCGCCGGAATTTGCGTGGTTGAACAATACCTGAAGGAACGCGTCGCGCAGTTTGGGTTCACGGCCAAATACTATCTCTTTTCCACCTACTTTGACCTCGATGCTTAAAGACATCACGACAAGTGCGGTTACCTTCGCGCCAGTAACCACAGGAACAACAAACTGGTTGTTTAGCTTAACATATTCAAAACCTTCGCCCACATTTGCATCTTTTGTTTGGCTGCGGCGTATGGCTGGCTTTTCAGGCGCGGGCTGTTCAGATGCGGGGGCTTTCCCGTTGAGGCTTGGTTTTGACTCAGCAGTCGCATTTTTACCGGAACTGGCGGTTTCCGTTGACTTAGTTGCCGGATCATTGGACGGTTTCAGCGGCTTTGGTTTTAGAAACATTCCGGCACCGGTGCCAATAGCTAGCCCAACGACCGCGAGAATAACGGGAAGAAGTTTTTTCATGCTGAACCCCTAAAACGGTGAAACCAAATCAATAACCTGCTGGCCGTATCTGCTTTGCTGCGCACTGGAAATTTGCCCCCGCCCGCCATAGGAAATCCGGGCCGAGGCGATTTTGTCGTAGGTGATTTCGTTCTTGCGTGAAATGTCTTCAGGCCGCACAAAACCTGTCACCAGAAGCTCCCGCAATTCGAAATTTACCCGCACTTCTTGGCTGCCTTGAATGCTCAGATACCCGTTTGCCAGCACATCTGTTACGGTGGCGGCCACGCGTAGGGTCAGCTTTTCTTTGCGGCGAACAGATCCGTTGCCGGAAGAAGAAGAGTTAGACGAAAAATCTATCGCTTTTGCGCTGCTCGCTCCGGTCGGCAAGCCAGCGTCGACTCGTTGAGGAATTCCGAAAAACTGCGGTATTCCCATCTTTTCTGACCCTTTTCGTGTTCTAGAGGATGAGTTTGATATCTCGGCCTTGTCGTTAATCCGAATGACCACTGTTAAGAGATCACCAAGCACGCTGGCGCGGCGGTCTCCTAACAATGAGGTCGGGCCGGAATGCCATAGTGAGGCTTTTCGTTTGCCGCGACCGATCTGGTCTGTGGGGTTGGACCTCACCGAATTCATGGCAATGTAGTCGCTTGACGCGGTGATCGGCGTGAACGCCGGCCTTTTCCCGACCTGTGAAATGTCACCACATGCGGTGAGCGTCCCTGCAAGAATCGCGAAAGTAAAGAAGGTTCGGGCGCTCATGGTGTTACCTCGATAACCCCAGGAGCAGTGACGACTCCGGTTATTGTTTTTCGCGAGGAGAGGTTCATTGCGCGAATTCGGTCGCCGATGCCGCCTCGTTCCAATGCGCGGCCCTTGGCCGTGATGACAATTGCACCCTTGGCGTAAATCAAAGTCGAAATCTGGTTGCGCTCAATTACTGCCGGACGGCCGATGTCAGTCATTCGAATCGGGCGCCCCGGATAGAGGACGGTCCGGGCCTCCATTCCGGCAACTTGCTTGATGTCGCTAAAAGCTCCCGGCGTGGTTTTTTCAAGTAGCATTAAATCAGCAAATGTTATGATTGATTTGCTGCGTATCGTATGACCAGCGGTCACCGTTTGAGCGCGAAGAGGGGCGGGTGCTGCCAAAAATGCGAGTACCAAGGCCGGAATAATAGATAGAGGCCCCAGCATAACCCAGCGTTTCGGCCCGACTAATTGGATTTGGGCATAGCTGGGCGATTTGGGTAGCCAGTTTACGGCTGTTTGG
>JAADIJ010000158.1 GCA_013151335.1 Alphaproteobacteria bacterium
TCTTGCTGCCGACCTCAGTGATCCTCTTAACGATCTCCGCGCGCGTTGGCGGTGGGTCCTTGACCTCGCGCGGCGGCGTGATGGCTGCCCCTTGCGCGGTGGGATGACGGGACGGGCGCCACGCGCGACGATGGCTTTGTGGCAGTTGAAGCTGTCATACCATCATCATTGGTCCTGACACCTTCACGATTCAGGGAGAGCCCAAACGTGACCGTGAGCGGCTGATCTGGACGCTGGAGCTGGTGCCCGCATGAAGTTGAAAATGGATTTCGACCCAGACCTTGTCGGGATGCTTAGGGACTAAATCAAAGCGGGTGAGCACGCCGTCACCATGGCCATAAAATCGGCCGGATCGGAGCTGAAACAGGCCTGGCGTCAGCAGATCACCTCGGCTGGTCTTGGGCATCGGCTGCCGCGAACGATCAGAAACTGGACCTATCCAAAGGGTCAGGACAGCATCGACGCGGCGGTATTTGTTTGGTCAAACGCGCCGGAAATTCTCAACGCCCATGATAAAGGCGTGCTGATTAGATCAAAGAACGGGTTCTATCTGGCAATCCCCACGGAAGCTGCTGGCAAGGGTCGTGGTGGTGCGCGATTGACGCCGGGCAAATGGGAACAGCGGCGCGGAAGGCGCCTGCGGTTCATCTACCGGCGGAACGCGCCGAGCTTGCTCGTGGCGGAAAAGGCGCGGATTAACAAGCGCGGGACCGCGGTGCCCAAGGACAAGAAAATCCACGTAATCCTCGACAATTACGCCACCCACAAACATCCCAACACCCGTGCATGGCTGGCCCGTCATCCACGCTGGACTTTCCACTTCATCCCGACTTCCAGCTCCTGGTTAAATGCCGTCGAAGGCTTTTTCGCCACACTCACCCGAAGGCGCTTGAAATACGGCGTGTTCAAATCCGTCGATGAACTGAAAACCGCCATCGACCGTTTCATCGCCAAGCACAACAAAACCGAAGCCAAAGCATTCGTCTGGAAAGCCGACCCCGACAAAATTATCGCCGCAAGAAATCGTGGGTTCCAAGTGTTGGATTCAATCCACTAGGGTACGGCGGTTGTTGGTCAACTTCTCCAGCCAGTCTGCGATTTTGCCGTTCTCGTCACTCAGCTTGCACTCATAACCACGTTCGTATCCCATCTATGTCGATATAGCCGTGGAGCGCCGGCAGAAATTTGCGGTTGGCATAGTTGAGATTTGCAATGCGCGCCTATAGTTTTTTGTAATTACGATTAGCGCATGGGCAAAGCCGAAATGCTTGTCTATGGTCATTCGTGTCGTTCCTTAGAGCCTTGGATTTTACCAACAGGTGGCATTGGAAACGGCAAATTCACAGGTGCTTTCTTGTGGATGCTGTCCCCATTGGAGAGGAATTTTATGAACCAGATGATAACTCCGCCTATGTTTGACGGGCATAACGATGTCTTGCTGAAACTTTTTAATGCTGGCACAGAGGCCGCGCGGCAAGGGTTCAAGGACGGCGATGATGGCCATATTGACCTGCCAAAGGCCGCGTGTGGTGGTTTTGGTGGTGGGTTTTTTGCCATTTACGTACCCTCGCCGCATGAAGCTGATGATTTTGTCAAGCTGATGAATAGCGCGTCATACGATTTGCCCATGCCTGCCCCGATCACTCAGGTGGATGCGCTTGGCATCGTTATCTCGCAAGCGGCAATCCTGTCGCGGCTCGAGCAGGATGGTGCCTTGAAAATCTGCACCCGTGCTGCGGATATTCGCGACTGCCTTGACCGCGGCAAGATGGCGGCGGTCATGCATATGGAAGGGGCCGAGGCGATCGACCCTGACTTTGAGGTGCTCGATGTGCTGCACCGCGCTGGGCTGCGCTCGATCGGGCCGGTCTGACCATATTTGCCCACGGGGTGCCGTTCAGGTTTCCTTCAAGCGGAGATACAGGGCCGGGGCTGACGGATGCCGGAATGGCCTTGGTGCGGGAATGTAATCGTTTGCGCATCATGCTGGATATGTCCCATCTGAACGAGGCCGGGTTCTGGGATGTCGTTAACCTCAGCGATGCACCGATAGTGGCCACCCACTCCAACGCCCATGCGATCTGCCCGAGCGCGCGTAATCTGAGCGACCGACAACTTGATGCTATCCGTGACAGCGACGGCATGGTGGGGCTGAATTTTGCAACCGCGTTTTTGCGGCCCGACGGGCAGATGCGCGCTGATACCGGCCTTGATGTCATGTTGCGTCACCTTGATCATCTTATCTCGCACCTTGGCGAGGATCGCGTTGGCTTTGGCTCGGATTTTGATGGGGCGATGGTGCCCGAGAAAATAGGTGATGCATCGGGCTTGCCTGCGCTGCGGCAGGAAATGTTGGCGCACGGGTTTGATGATACGTTGATGACAAAGCTGTTTCATGGAAACTGGCTCAGAGTTCTTGCCCTGACCTGGGGAGGTTGAACGCTGCGCCACATGCCTTTTACGCAGGATCAAAACCTGTGAACAGCTTTAACCGCTGAACAGCTTTAATCAGTACGGGGCGGTTGACTATGCAACCGAAACAGGAGTTAATATTTTCTGTCAGACTCAAGCCGTCTGGTAACAATTGGGAGAAATATCATGAAGCCTATCCGCCATACATTATTTGGCGCCGCGATCGCTCTTGCAACCGGCCTGACCGGTGCTGCGACGATCGCCGCGACGCCATCCAACATGCTGGTGATTGCCAATCGGATCGACGATATCACCACGCTTGATCCAGCGCAGTCGTTTGAATTTGCAGGGGGTGATGTCAGCCATAACCTTTACAACAAGCTGGTCAATTTTGATCCGAACAATCTTGACGCCGGCTATGTTGCCGATCTGGCCGAAAGCTGGAGTGTGTCTGACGATGGCAAGACCATCACCTTCAAAATGCGTCCCGGCGTCAAGTTTGCCTCGGGCAATCCCGTCACCGCGAAAGACGCGGAATACAGTCTTCGCCGCGCGGTCATCCTGAAAAAGACACCGTCCTTTATCCTGACGCAGTTCGGGTTCACCCCTGAAAATGTCAAGGACACCATCGTTGCAACCGATGACATGACGCTGAAGATTACTACCGACAAGCGTTATGCAACCTCGTTCGTGCTGAACAGCATGACCGCCACCATTGGCGGGATCGTTGACAGCAAACTGGTTCAATCCCACGCCACGGGCGGCGATATGGGCAATGAGTGGCTGCGCACGAATACGGCGGGTTCCGGCCCCTATGTGCTGGGCAGCTGGAAGCCGAATGAATCAATCACTCTGGTTGCCAACCCCGACTATTATGGCGGCGCGCCCGCGATGAAAAAGGTCGTTGTGCGCCATATTCAGGAAAGCTCGACCCAGCGGCTGTTGCTGGAGCGTGGCGACATTGATGTTGCGCGCAACCTGAACCCCGAGGACATTGCCGGTATTCGCGGCAAGCCCGGTCTGGCCGTTGACAGCGAGCTGCGCGGGCGGATCATGTATATCGCCTTCAACCAGAAAAACAAGATTCTGGCCAATCCGAAAGTGCAGGAAGCCTTAAAATATCTGATTGATTACAAAGGGATGCAAGATAGCTTCCTTAAAGGTCAATATGTCATCCATCAGGCGTTCCTGCCCGCTACCTTCCTTGGCGCAATCAAAGATACGCCTTATTCGCTGAATGTCGCCAAGGCGAAAAAACTGCTGGCCGAGGCTGGTTACGCAAAAGGTTTCGAGGTTGGCATCATCGTGCGCGAGGCGCAGGAGCGTCTTGAGATGGCGCAGTCAATTCAGAACACCTTTGCCAAGGCGGGCATTACCGTCAAGCTGACGGTGGGCACCGGCAAACAGATCCTGGGTATTTATCGTGCGCGCAAGCATGACATTTATCTTGGCGCTTGGGGCCCAGATTATCCCGACCCTAACACCAATGCCAGCACCTTCGCGTGGAATGGCGACAATTCGGATGCCGCCGGTCTGACCGGGGTTCTGGCGTGGCGCAATTCATGGGACAATGCAAAGATCACCAAAGAGACCGAGGCCGCGATGGTCGAGGGTAACCGCGATGCGCGCGCCAAGATGTATGAGGCCACGCAGCGCGAGTTCCAAAAGGTTGCACCCTTTGCGGTCATGTTCCAGAAGATCGAACAAACCGGACGGTCCGACAAGGTCAAGCATCTGAACCTTGGTGGAGCGATCACAGCTGTCTCTTATTGGCCAGTGACCAAATAATTGACGGATGTTCCAAATAACCTACCACTGAAGGGGCGGCGCAAGTCGCCCCTTCGAGCTGCTTTAACAAAGACCGCCAAGACGGTTGTGACGGTTGCCGTCACCATGCTTGGCCTACTGTTCATCACATTTTTCATTGGCCGCGTCATGCCGGTTGACCCGGTTCTGTCGATCGTGGGCGAGCGCGCGACCAAAGAGGTTTACGAGGCCGCCTATAAGGCGCTGGGCCTTGATCAGCCGCTGATCGTGCAGTTTTTCTTTTACATCCGCGACGTCGTACAAGGCAATTTTGGCATCTCGCTGCGCACCGGATTTCCGGTAGCCGTCGACATCCGCCGCGTGTTTCCAGCCACGATGGAGCTGGCCACTCTTGGCACCATCTTTGGTGTCATCCTTGGTGTACCACTCGGAGTTCTGGCGGCGGTCAAGCGCGGTACCTGGATTGACCAGATCGCGCGCGTGGTCGCGCTGATCGGCTATTCGATGCCGGTGTTTTGGTTGGGGCTGATCGGTCTTTTGCTATTTTATGGCATCCTTGGCTGGGTCGGAGGGCCGGGGCGGTTGGATATTTTCCTTCAGGACGAGGTGCAACAAGTCACCGGCATGATCCTGATCGACAGCCTTCTTGCCGGTAATATTGAGGTGTTTCGCAACGCCCTCACGCATATAATCCTGCCAGCGTCGCTCTTGGGCTATTACTCACTGGCCTATATCAGCCGGATGACGCGCTCGTTCATGCTGGAGCAATTGAACTCCGAATACATCATCACCGCGCGGGTCAAGGGCCTGTCGGAGCGCTCGGTGATCTGGCGCCATGCGTTTGGCAATATCAAGGTGCAACTGATCACGGTGATCGCACTGTCCTATGCGGGGTTGCTCGAGGGCTCGGTTCTGACCGAGATCATTTTCGCTTGGCCGGGGATCGGATCCTATATCACCACATCGCTGCTGTCTGCCGACATGAACGCCGTCATGGGCGGCACTGTGGTGGTCGGGCTGGTTTTCGTATTACTCAATATTCTGGCCGAGCTTTTGTATCAATTCTTTGACCCGAGGGCAAAATGACCATCGAACCACGGCCACCGCATGGATTGCGCAACTGGCTTTTGAGCGACACTCCGACCTCGCGCAACCACGCGCGCATGGCAGCGCTTTATCAATCATGGTTGTCGTTTCGGGGCAATCATATGGCCATGTTCGGCCTTGGCATCCTTGTCTTTCTGGTGCTTCTCGCCCTGCTCGCCCCCCTTATTGCTCCGAGTGATCCGTTCACCCAAGACCTGATGGCGCGCCTCAAACCGCCGGGGAGCGAGGGCTATCTTCTCGGCTCTGACAGTCTTGGGCGCGATATCCTCAGCCGGTTGATCTATGGCGCGCGCATCACGCTTTATATCGTTACGCTGGTTGCTATCGTCGCACCGGTCGTGGGCCTGTTTGTTGGCACAGTCGCCGGATACACGGGTGGTTGGATTGATGTTGTTCTGATGCGCATTACCGATATTTTTCTGGCTTTTCCGCGTCTGGTTCTGGCGCTGGCCTTCGTTGCTGCCCTTGGGGCCGGGATCGAGAATGCGGTGCTTGCGATCAGCCTGACCGCGTGGCCACCCTATGCGCGGATTGCCCGCGCCGAGACCCTGACTATGCGCAACTCGGACTTCATCCACGCGGTTCGCCTGCAAGGGGCCGGACCGCTGCGCATCATCATACGGCATATCTGGCCGCTATGTGTCTCCTCGCTAGTGGTGCGGGTGACGCTGGACATGGCCGGGATCATTCTGGCGGCCGCTGGCCTTGGCTTTCTTGGTCTTGGTGCGCAACCGCCCACTCCCGAATGGGGCGCGATGATTTCTGATGGGCGGCGGTTTATTCTGGATCACTGGTGGGTCGCCACCATGCCGGGCTTGGCGATTTTCACCGTTTCCCTGGCTTTCAACCTGTTGGGCGATGGGCTGCGTGATGTGCTGGACCCCAAGGAGGGCTCTAATTGAGGAATATTTCAACGGGCAATCTGTTGGAGGTTGAAAACCTCTGGGTGAAATTCCCCACCCGCAGCGGGATTTTCGACGCGGTGCGCGGCATCAGCTTTTCACTGGGGCGCGAGCGGTTGGGCATCGTGGGCGAGTCCGGTTCGGGCAAATCCATGACCGGACGCGCCATTTTGCGCCTAATCCGCCCGCCCGCAATGGTGACGGCGGATCGGGTTAACCTTGAGGGCACAAATCTGATGGACCTCAGCGAGCGGCAGATGCGCGCCGTGCGCGGTCAGCGTATTTCGATGATCATGCAGGATCCCAAGTTTTCGCTGAACCCGGTGATGCGCGTGGGCGAACAGATCTCCGAAGCCTACCGCCTGCATGCCAACACCTCCAGAGCGGCGGCAAAACGGAAATCCATCGAGATGCTGGAGGCGGTCAAAATCCGCGACCCGGAGCGTGTCTACACCCTGTTCCCACATGAGGTTTCGGGCGGCATGGGGCAGCGGATCATGATTGCGATGATGATGATCCCCGACCCGAAAATCCTGATCGCGGACGAGCCAACCTCGGCGCTGGATGTCTCGGTTCAGATGCAAGTACTTGAAATCATGGATAATCTCGTCAAGGATCGCGGCATGGGCCTGATCTTTATCAGCCATGACCTGAACCTGGTTTCGGCCTTTTGCGACCGGGTTCTCATCATGTATGCAGGCCGTGTGGTTGAAACCTGCCGCGCCGATCGCCTGCATGAGGCGACCCACCCCTATACGCGGGGCCTTTTGAACTCGCTGCCGCGTCTTGATGCGCCGGTTGATCGTCTCGAGGTTCTGAAACGCGATCCGGCGTGGCGCGAAGAAGACAGCATAAGCGGGCGAACATGAGCGGAATTCTGATTGACGCGCTGAACGTGTGGTTTGGCGAGCACGAGACCCGTGTCGACGCGGTCAAAGGTGCCAGCCTCAGTGTACCCGAGGGCGGCAGTTTTGGCCTTGTGGGGGAATCCGGCTCTGGTAAATCCACGATCCTGCGCGCGCTGACGGGCCTCGTCCCAACATGGAACGGGCATATGGAGGTGCTGGACGCGCCTCTTGGCAAAAAGCGTGACCGCAAGTTTTATAGCGCGGTGCAGATGGTGTTTCAGGACCCCTACGCCTCGCTGCACCCACGCCATTCAGTTGATCAGGTTCTGGGAGAAACGCTGTCGCTGCACGGGTTTCGCGACATTGATATGCGGATTTCAAAACTGCTGGATGATGTCGGCCTTGGCCCCGCATTTCGCTTTCGCTATCCGCATCAACTATCGGGCGGCCAGCGCCAGCGGGTTGCCATCGCGCGCGCGCTGGCCCCCGAGCCAGAGATCTTGCTGCTGGACGAGCCAACCTCGGCGCTGGATGTTTCGGTGCAGGCGGAAATCCTGAACCTTCTGAGCGATCTGCGCAAAGAGCGAAACCTGACCTATCTGATGGTCAGTCACAACCTTGCGGTGGTCGGTCATATCTGCACCGATATCGCGGTGATGCAGCTTGGCGAGATCGTCGAAACCCTCAGCGTAGAGCAGATGCGCGCGCAGGAAACGCAGCATCCCTACACCAAACATTTGCTGGAAAGCAGCCTTGGGGCGATCAAAGGGCCAGATCATTCGTAATCAGAAGTGGTCGAGCTTTCGCGAATAGTTTTGTTGTTGTGTCAGAAAATCGCGGAACGACCTGTGAAGTGGTCCTTCTTTTCCGAACAGGTTTGCGGCTGAGTTAAGGTGTATCTCGTTTGATTTTCATGCCGCTTTCATCATTTTCATACCGGCAAAGTATGCTTCGTCCGGTGTTCGTTTATCAAGAGCCGTGTGGGGGCGGTCCATTGCCCGGCAGTGGTTTGCCTGCAAACCATGAGAGGGGGTGTTGTAAAAAGTAATCCATTCGCCGATCACCCGCTCTGCCACAAAGCCATCAGCTAGTTCGCGTAGGTAAGGTTGGCTGGATCGCCTGGGATCAGGCGGTGGGCAAGGTGCTAATTTTGACGGGCATTGGTTGGAGTGGGCTCGATATGGTCATGGGCCTATTGGTGCGCGCAGCAACGGTGCAAGTTAGCGCTGGCGCGGCCGGTTCGGCGATCGACGTGGCCACGGTCGAAGAATTGCTGTCCGACCTGACCGGCGTTTCGGTTACCTCGACCAACCGCTTGCCGCGTCCGGCCATGGCGCTGGGCGTCTTGTTCCTGATCGACTCGGCCATGGTTGATCCGGTCTGGTTTGCCTCGCGCATGCAGGGCCTCGTGCTGGTGCCGGACCCGCTCTGGTGGTTGCTTGGCGCTATCGTCAGCTTTTATTTCGGCGCGCGTTATCAGGTGAAGGGGCAGGCGTTTCAGGCATCGCTGGAGGTAGCGCTCGCCCGCACACCGCAGGTGGTGCGGAACATTGAAGCGGATCCGCGCCTTGCGGGCAGATAGTCTCGGCGTGGCAGACGTTGGGGCCGTGGTAGGCGTGGTGCTACCCGTTCTGAAACCCGACGACAATCAGGCCGTGGTGGAATGGAATGCGTCCACCCAATAACCAAGCATACCCCTTGCCAGCAGATTGGTTACCTCCCGAATATCCCTAAACGAGGTCGTCGATCGTCACACCAAGCGCACCAGCCAGCTTTTTCAGGGTCTCGATTGAGCCTGCCTTGCGACCCTTCTCGATTTCAATAATTTGCACACGGTTGACCCCGCTGGTTCTGGACAACTCGCTTTGGGATAGATTCCGATACGCGCGAAAAACGGCCAAAGGGCTTTCACCCTGAACCATCCGGTGTGCCATATCGGCAGGGAAAGATTCCTCATCCAAATCCAGCGCCCGGCGCGCCGCCACAATGTCGTCGAGATCCTCACGGGCCTCGATCAGGCGGTCATATTCCGCTTTGGGAATGGTAATCATGTTATTCATTTTGCCCTCCATGGCTATTGGTGGTCGTGACCTAGTAAGCACTGCCGCGCGCCGCGATATTCAAGACATCCAGCACCACGCCGTCGTGCATGATGACCCGCCAATGGTGAGTGCCAACCACGCTAATTAGTTTTCCGGAGCCAATTGTGATTGCACTAAACCAAATTTTCTTGATCTGGTTTGAATCCAAACCCTTGTGCCCGATCCCGCATCAGGGCTCCATTTTACGCTCGCGCGCCAACGTGCTCAACCCGAAATCATCAAGTATGGCGTAAATGGCGGGCAGCACGAACAGCACGATCAGGGCCGAGGCCAACAGGCCGAACGTGAGGCTGGCCACCAGCGGGATCAGGATTTGTGCTTGCAGGCTGGTCTCGATCAGAATGGGAAACAGCCCGGCAATCGTGGTTAATGAGGTCAGGAAGATCGCCCGAAACCGCGCCCGCGCCGCCTTGGAGGCCGCCTCAGCCACGGTTTTAGAGCTGCCATGCTCGTGCTTGACGAAATCCACCAGCAGGATCGAGTTGTTAACCACGACCCCCGCCAGCGCCACATAGCCCAGCATCGAGGGCATGGAAAAATCCAGCCCCATCGCCATATGGCCAAATATCGCGCCGGTCAGCGACAGCGGAATAATCAGCATGACAACGATGGGCTCGATATACGAGCGAAAAAGGAAACTGAGCAACAGGAACACCCCGATCAGACCGATCAGAAATCCTTTGACCATGGATTTCTGGGTCTTGCCAGCTTCGGCATTTTGCCCTTCCACATCCAGCGTCACGCCGGGGTTTCGCGCCAGAAGGCCGGGCACGAACCGCGCCAGCGTGTCGCTGACAATAGCGTTTGCATTGGCAACGCGGGTGTCGATAGCGCCCTGCACAGTCACCGTGCGCACCCCGTTTTCACGGTTGATCCGGCTATAACCCCGCCCGATTGTGACCTTGGCCACCACCGACAGCGGCACGAACGTGCCATCGGGGCGGGTGATGACGAACCCGTCAAACTGGCTGAGCAGACCGCGCGTGCTGTCGTCAAGCTGCGCGATCACATCCAGCCGCTGGCCGTTTACCTGCATTTCGCTGACGGTCGAGCCGTAATAAGCCGCGCGCAATTGATCGGCAATCAGCCCCGCGCTGATCCCCATCGGTCCCGCCGCCGCGCTGAGAGTGATGCGCAATTCCCGCTTGCCGGGGCGCAGATCATCCATGATCGAGGTGACACCATTATAGCGCCACAACCAGTTTTGCAGCTCAACCGAGGCCGCTTTCAGCGCAACCAAATTATCCCCTTTCAGGCGCATATCAATGGCAATCCCGGCCGGGCCAATGGTGCTTTCGGCGTATTTCAGGCTGATCACATCAGGAACAGGCCCGACGATTTCACGCCACCGCGCCATGATCGCATCGGGGCGCGAATTACGCAGAGACGAGGGCAAAAGATCGACACTAAGGGTCGCCACATTGGCCCCGCTCTCAAACGCATCGCGGTTCACGCCGTAAAAAACCGAGACATGACGGATCAGCTTGGCCCCGCCGGGTTGCTTGGGCGACAGCTCGGCATTGGTTTGCGCAAGACCGGCGCTCAGACGCGCGACCACTTGCTCAGTGCGCGCAAGCGGTGTGCCTTGGGGCAGCAAAACGCGGGCGACGATAGTATCGCCATCAAGCTGCGGAAAGGCGGTGAATTTCAGATATCCACCAGCCAACATACTGATCGAAATTAGAAAAATAGTAAAAGCCAAACCAGCAACGGCATAGCGCCAACGGATTGATGCATCAACCAGAGGGCCAACCAAGCGTTCGCGGGTGAAGTCCATCGCCTGCTCGACCTTATGGCGCACCCCGCCGTCTTTTCGTGGATTCTGAAGGCTATGAAGCAGGTGATGGGGCAGGATCAAAAAGGCCTCAACCAGTGAAATCGCCAGCACGAACAGCATGACCACCGGCACCACTCGCAGAATGGCGCCCAGATCGCCGGACAGAAACGCGAGCGAGCCAAAAATCATCGCCGTGGTGGCAAAAGACGCCAGCACATTGGGAAAAACCTGCCCCGCACCCTTGACCGCAGCATCAAAGGCCGACAGCCCTTTTTCACGCAGGCGCGCGATATTTTCGGCAATCACAATGGCGTCGTCCATCAACAAACCAATCACGATCAACAAGCCAAGTGTGGTCATCAGGTTCAGCGAATAGCCGACCATCCCCATCAACGCGATCCCTCCCATCAGCGAAACCGGCAGGCCCATCGCCACCCAAAAGGAAAAGCGAAAGCCAAAGAACAGCCACAGCACCAAAAACACCAGCCCCAAGCCTTGCAGGCCGTTAACCACGACAAGGGACAGGCGCTCGCGCACCACACTGGCGGCGTCTGAGGTGACCTCCATCACCACGCCCGGCGGGGCTTGTTGGCGCTCCGAGGTTAAAAAAGCGTTGATCGCGTCCATGATGCGCAGGCTGTCCTCGGCGCGGGTTTTGGTGATATCCAGCACCGCCGCCAGCTTGCCATCAAACAGAATGCGATTATCGGCATTGGCAAAACCTTCGGTAATAGTGGCGATGTCGCCAAGACGAATTTGCCCGCCCTTGGGCGAGGAGCGCACCACCAACGCGGCCAGTGCTGCGGGGGTCTGGCGCTCTTCGGCGACGCGGATCAACAGGGTTTCGGCGTCGGTTTCAATCGCTCCGGCGGGCAAATCAAGACTGGCGGATTGCACAATCTTGGTCACATCCGCCACCGAAATTCCGTATTGCCTGAGGGCAGCCGGGCGCAACCCGATCTTCAGCTCGCGCGTGGAAAAGCCGCGAATATCGACCTTGGGGATGCCGCCCCAGCGCAACATGCGGGTGCGGAGCTGCTCGGCGTAATCCTTCAGATCCGGGCGCGATATGGGGCCGGTAATGGCCACGGACGCCACGAAATCCGTCTGCCCCAAGGGCTTGATACGGGCGGGATCAGCGCGGGCGGGAAAGTCGGATATCGCCTCGATCTCGGATTTCACATCGGCGGTAAAGGCCTGAAAATTCTCGCCTTCGCGCATTTTTACCACCGCACGGGCCAAATTCTCGCGCGCTTCGCAAGATTGCTTGTCGATGCCCGATACCGCATCCAGAGCGTTTTCGATACGCTGACAAATCGCGGTCTCCACATCCTCGGGGCGCGCGCCGGGATAGGCCACGGTGATCTCGACCTCGTTAGGGGCGGCACGGGGAAACGTCTCGCGCAGCAGCGTTGGCCCGACAAACAGGCCCGCCGCCAGAAACAGGATCATCAGGAGGTTGGCGATGGTCGCATGGCCTGCAAAAAACCGGATCATTTGGTTTGTCCCAATCCGGCAAGCCGCGCCTCAAGGGCCGTGTCTTTGGTCACGTCAAGCAACATGCCCTCGATTACTGGGGTTGGCATGCTGACGACGACCTGTTGATCTGGCGCCAGCCCCGCCGATATCAGCGCGACCTCGCCCTGGACAAGTTGCACAGTTACCGGGGAGCTGGTGAGGCGGTCGTTTGCGTCAACCAGCCAAACGCGACCCTGATGCAGGGCGCTGCGCGGAATGACGATGCCGTCAAGCGGCGGCGCGCTGAGAGTTGCCTCAACGAACATCCCCTTGGTCAGCGGCGGGCGCTTGCCCGGTTCGGCCCCCGAATAGGCGGTATCAATGCGCAGGATTACCCCCAGCGTGCCGGATTTCTGATCAATCGTGTCGCTGATCCGCGCCAGCGTGGCGGGCCATGTCAGCACCTCTTTGCCCAGACGCAGGCTTACGGTTGCGCGCAAGCCAAGATCACGCAAAAACTTGCTCATCGCCGCCGGCGTGACGACAGGTTGTTGACCGGGAGGCAGGCTTGATCGCAGCAGCGCCAGCATATCGGCAATCGCAACCTGTGCCTCGACCTCGGCGGCGTCAATGCCGTCAAGCACCGCGGTGATCTGGCCCACACGCACGAATTGCCCCACCTCGACACTGCGCACAGCCACCCGTGCAGCGAATGGCAGACGCAGGGTTGCGCGCTTAAGATTAAGCTCGGCGGTTTGCAAACTGGTCTCATAAACCGCGATCTGCTCGGTCTGGACCTGTCGTTGTGTCGGCAGCAACGCCAGCGCGTTTTCCAGATTGAGAACCTTCTGGCGCTGTACCAGCCAGCCCGATTGCGCCCCATCCAGCGCCACTTTGCTGGAGGCCCCTGAGGCGGTCAGTTTCTTGATTCTTTCAAGGTCGCGCTGCTTGAGGGCCAGCGCGCGATTTTCAATCTCAAGGGCTGCAAGCTGGTTCTGCTCAGAGATATCAAGCTCGGCCAGACGGGCCTTGGCGGCGCGAATATTGGCGCGGGCCTGCGCAATGGCGAGGGAGAAATCGGCGTCGGAGAGGCGCAGCAAGACCGTGCCTTCAGGCAGGATTTTACCTTTTTCAAGCTGTGGACTGACATAGACAGCGGGGCCGGAAACCTCGGCAATGGCCTCGTAACTGCGGGCGGGGGCGACCAGACCATAGCCGATAATCTTTGGCGCGAGCGGCACGTTGCGCGCGGTGATGACACGCACGGCAGTCGCGCGCTCAGCAAGGGTGTTTTGCTGCGGAGCGGGGCGGTTGGCAACGATATAGGCCAAAATCCCCACCCCGAGCGCGATCAGGGGCAGAGTGACGAAAGTGAGTTTGAGGCCGGGTTTCATGTGATGCTCCTTTGCGGGGAAAATCCCGCCAATAACAGGTCTAAAAGGCGTTTACCGTCCGCACTCAGATGCGCTGTTTGGCGCGTCACCATCATCTTGAGGACGAGGCTCTGGATCACGCCAAGAATCAACGTCGTTGCATCGCCAGTGTTTATTTCGCGTGCGAAAAGGCCTTGGCGCTGAGCTGTGTCAACCTGCGACAACAGGGCCGCGTGAAAATCGCGCATCGCTTCGCGGATAGGGTCCAGTGCCGCATGTTGGGGGTTTCTTAAATCTCGATGCACCATGATATCAGGCAGGGCGGGAGCGCCCTCGATCAACTCAAGATGCGTTCTTATCTGCATGCGTATCTCGTCAACGGGGTTCTGCTCGCTAGCTTGCGCCCGCACGACATTAGCTTTGATCTGCACGCCGAGATCGGTGGCAATTTCGCTCCAGATAGCGATCTTGCTGGGGAAATGCTTGTAGATCGCAGGCTGGCTCAAACCCAAGCGCTCCGCAATTCTGCCGGTTGTCACCATGTCAGGCCCAACTTCGAACGCTAGCCCAAGCGCAACTGTCAGTATCTCAACCTTGCGGTCTCGGGTCGGTTTTCGCACGCTGCCTCCAGTATGCATTGTATCTTCGCTTTTGGTTTGCGCCGGAATGTAACTTGAGACTATAAGTAGTAATAGTCCTATAACTTGTCAAGAAAATGTCAGGCGGCAAGTAAATCCGCCCTGTTCGGTCACTCCTGAACTGGCGCATGATGATACTTGGGCGAAACCGAGAACTTTAAAAACGCTCAGCCCGTCAAAACCTGAATGAAGTATCTCTGCGTCCATTTACTCTTAACTCCCATTTCGTATTCGTACCCATAGGCAAGCACTGTCAACATTGCGAGGCGCGAACCGAATGTCAGGCCGATCAAAGTTATGGCAAGGGTTTGCAACGTCATTGGTACAGGAAACATTGGCACGTTAATCTGAGCGGAGATTGCAATGACCATCGAGCCGGCCAAGACCAGTAAAAGGGATTTCAGATAGGTCCCTGCAAGGGGCGCCGGGCGGGTGGATGCAGATTGGGTTTTCATTTTTGATGTCCTTTTATGGTTTGGGTGAAGTTATAACTTAAAGGCGTGCGAAACTCGCGGATGATACGGGCATAATCATATTGCGCTGCCCAGCCCCAATCGTTACGCGCCGCGCTATCGTCGATTGGGCGTGCATAGATATCCAAAAACGGCTGCCAATCGGGATTTGGGCGAAAATCTATTTCTGCCTCGGGGAACGCTGCGCGCACCATCTTAGCCAATGTTGCTGCAGTAGGTGTTGGCTTGATGCCATCAACCAGATATTCGCGGCGGCTTAGAGATTTCTCAGGGGTTGCGGAAAGTTCGATCAAGGCCCGTGCGCTATCCGCCACATACAACACTGGAATGGCACTATTCGCGTCCGCCTGTACGATATAGGGCTTACCCTGCTGCGCAGCCTCGATCATTTCGGTGGTATAGGTGGCAAGGCCCGGCGTACGGTTTCCCGGGCCAACCACAGATGGAAAACGGATCGCGCGGAAATCTATTCCATGCTTATGACGATAATATCGTCCCAGACCTTCGGTCATCAGCTTAAGCACACCATAAAGATTGACCGGGTTTTGCGGGTCATGATCTGCCATATGATTGTCGGGCAGCCCAAGGGCAAAGGTGGTCACCGAGCTTGCAAACATGACTTGCCGTACACCAAACATGCGGGCAGCCTCCATGATATGCAGCGAGCCCATGGCATTGACGCGCATGGCGCCACCCGGATCAGCCTCGCAGGCAAACCCGAGCATCGCGCCAAGATGGTAAATTACTTCGGGGGCGGCGTTGCGGGTCGCATCGAGCACATGACTAAACCACTACCGACTGGCGTCGGTAGGATTTTGGATGTGCTTTTCCAAGTACTGAAGTACAATGTCCTCTGTGATGGCTCCGTTG
>JAADIJ010000024.1 GCA_013151335.1 Alphaproteobacteria bacterium
CCGTAATCCCGGCGGCAAACAGGGCCGAGCGCATGGCCAAGTCGCCCCTGATCCAGCCAATAACCAACATGGCGCTCACCGCATAAATCCCCCAAACCGCCGCCACGCGCGCGCCCCACAGGATGATCGCGTTGGGCTGGGCCGGGGCGTTTAGCAACAAGAAGACGGCCGAATTCAGGTTTTCAAGCAAGATCGGATCCTTTCGACAAACTGGTATTGGATGCGATTGCGCCTGATATCATGACGCTACCAGGACCAGCAAGCACATATGGCTTTACTGTCAATAAAACCTTGAAAATTATTTGTCTATGGTACGAGGCCACACTCACATTTATAGAGTAATTTATTTTACACCTATTGAAGATAAACCACCGGCTTCCAGCCGGTCCGCTTCAGTGAATCTTCCAATGATCTATTCAACGTCCGCGCACACACGATTTTATCACAGGTTCCACGTCGTGTGGGTCACAAAATATCGTTACAAGGTTGTGCAAGGCCCGATGCGAGAGCGGATCCGCGATATCATCCGCCAGCCCTTCGAGGAAATGGGTGTCCACATTGTGCGAGGCGTTTTGGCGTGTGACCATGTGTATATGTTTCTGTCAGTTCCGCCAAAGCTGTCGCTTTCGGACGTCATGCATCGCATCAAGGGGCGATCTTCGCGACGCATTCAAATGGAGTTTGGTTCAGCGATGATATCGTGCTAGGCGTCGACAGGAAGCTGACTTGTGATCCGCTGCCCGACAGGTGAATGCAAATCATTCACTGAAAGGGAAGGTTGATCCTGTTTCGTAGCGATCATCGACGATCTCCATCAGGTCTCGGCGCTGGCTGGCATTCAGGCGCTCTGGCCCCCAGTTATCCACCGCCCGGCAGGGCATGTTTACATGCCTGAGAGGGGAGGATCAGCAAGTCAACCCTCGTCAGGCTACGAAACACTCGTGGGAAGCGACCGTCACGTCCATGCGGAGCATGGCTTTGCCATGACGGCCAATCTCCAACTCTGCAAACATGCGAGGTAGGCGTTTGTAGAGGACGGTACCCTCTCGGTGATGCTTTGCATCACCTGCCGGGTAATAGATGCATCAATGTTGGCGAAAATGGGATCACTTTTGGAGCTGGAACCATGCAAACCGAAAAGCGAAGTACTCCATGATCTTAAGGAGATGCTGACCGGAAAACGTGCGCTTATCAAGGATCGAACTGCTGCGGCAGCCAGACTTGCAACGGCAACGCATCAGGTTCTCAAACAGCAGATATCACGTCGGCTACGCCAGATATCCAAAGATCTGGAACAAATCGACGGGGCCACATCTGAACAACGGCCCGGATTTCGCGCTATAATTTTGGCAGCACTTGCGGGGGGCTGGGGGGAGGTAGCATTGAAGCCGCAGGGTTTTTCATCGCTAGATCATGCGCACAAAAACAAGCGCACGAAGCGCGCGATTTTTCTTGGCGAGATGGATGCTGTGGTGCCGTGGGCCCACTGGAAGCGCAGATTTCGCCGCATTGGACCAAGCCGCGTAAAGGTCGCCCGCAGATGCCGCTTGCTGGAAAAGCACAAGCTACCATGAACGCCAAAAACGTTGCGCGCTGGCAAATATAAATTTGAAAATGGCGTAAAGCCAAAATGCGGAAACCCGCGCTCGAAAATCAGATGCTATTGTTTTTCAGGTCAACTTCATGGAAAAGCCGCTTGAATTCCGGAGCCTGCCGGACCGGTTCCCGTTTCAGGCGGAATGTATTCATGCGGACGGTTCTTACAACAATCGGGGCCATGCCGTTGATGAGATGTGGGAATAGGTTTCACCGCCCCCGGTAGATATCCGAGGCAGGACGCCTTTGGCGCAGCAAAGCGGCCATTTGGCCCAGACGCTCTCCTGCATGACGAAAAAACATGGTGTAGCTTTCACAGAAATAGCTTTGCCCGGGTTCACCATCGCGCGCGGTCAGGAAACGGTGCTTGGGGCAGCCGCCATTACAGGCAAGGCGAAAAGTGCAGGTGCGGCACTGCTTGGTAAGGCTCGCCTTTTTGTTTTGTCCGAATTGTTGCATTTCCGGCCGTCTGGCCAATGTCGCCAAAGAGGTCCGCTTGATATTGCCCTGCCTGAATTCCGGGTAAACAAAATGATCGCAGGCATAGACATCGCCATTATGCTCCATCACCAATGCATTGCCGCAAGTCTCGGCGTAGATGCACAGGCTTGCGGGCCGGCCCAGATACGTGCCCAGCATCTCCTCGAAATACTGTATATGCAGCCGCCCCACATCTTTGCGAAACCACATGTCGAAGATATCACACAGAAACTTGCCATAGGCGCGGGGCGACACGCTCCAGGGGGTTACGGCGTTGGCGGGGTCCATATCCACCTGCGGTGCCGCCGCCAGTTTGCCGCCCTCAGTTGCCCGTTCAACAATCGGAATGAACTGTAGATGCGCCGTACCGAGGCCACGCAGGAACCGATACATCGCGCGCGCCTTACCCGCATTGTGGCGATGAACCACAGTCAGCAGGTTCACCTCGACCCCATGGGTCAGCAGCAGATCCAGCCCATGCAATGTGGTGGTAAATGTAGGGCGCCCGGCGCGGTCCAGACGATAGCGGTCATGGACGGCTCGCGGCCCGTCGACGCTGACACCCATCAAAAAATCATGTTCTGCCAGAAATCTGGCCCAATCCTCGTTGATCAAGGTGGCGTTGGTCTGCATGGTGTTGAGCACCTGCATGCCGGACGGCGCATATTTGTGTTGCAGGACGACGGCTTTGCGGTAGAAATCCAACCCAGCCAGCATCGGCTCGCCGCCATGCCAGGCGAACAGTACCTCGTTCTGTCTGGCGCCTGTGGCCGCATCTATCATCTGGCGGATATAGGCGTCCAGAACATCCCGGCTCATGCGAAATTTCTTCTCCCTCGGGTAAAGCGCATCCTTCTCCAGATAGTAGCAATAGCTGCAATTGATATTGCACCGCGGTCCGGTGGGCTTGGCCATCATGTGAAAAATGCGAGGAACCGGGTAATCTGGCATGGTGGAACTATGAAATCGCACTGCCGGTTATTCAAGCAAAATTCAACGCGCATTTGGTCCAGAAGCCAACAATTCACGGCGAAACACAAACGTATAGACACAAGGAGGAAGGTAGTGTCGCGAGTTTGGTAGGAGTTTGAGGAAGAACTGGAACAGTTTCTGGGCCGCCGCCCGTGCTCAAGCGTCGCGTTCTTCGCGCGCCAGGCGAAACACCAGCGCGGTGGCGCGGGCCTTGTCCACCAACTCGCCATTCATCTTTTGCAGCTTTAACCGGCGTTCTTGTGTTTTCAAAACCTCGTTGGCGGTTTTGGCCTGCAAGAATGTGGTGCTGTTGTCCGTGGCCGGGGCGCGCATTCCCTGTTCGCGCAGGGTGTCACCGAAGGCTAAAATGGCGGCATTCGGCACCGGTTTGAGTTTTGCCTTGGCGGTTCCTCGCTGCTTTGACGGGTCGGTCATCGCCGCACGTTTCCGATCCGAGGCCTCCGTATCGATTGAACCGTCGGCGTGCAAAACCAACCGTCCAGCCACCTTGGCCTTCTGGATTGCACCCAGCGACAGGCCCGCATGGGCGGCGTAGGTGCGTTCGCTTATCCCCTGCATTTACAATCGATCCTTGTTGATCAACGCAATGATATTGCAGCGCTTTTCGTTGCTACGCGCTCGGTCCACTCTATCATCGACCAGTGCCGGATTTCTGCAAGAAGTATCTGCATAATGTGTTATCTAAGAATAGTTCTACAATATGTAGACATTAATGATTGCGAATCGGTCGAACCTCTGTACTTATTTCCTTATATTTGGCAAATATTCCGCTAATAGCTCAAAGAGCACTTCGCTGCCTGCGAAACCTGCCTCAGCTCTTTGATTTCACTTCTTGGGCCAACTTCGGTTGGCCCTTTTTTCTGCCAGCACGCACCTCCTCGAACAATCGTCGCAAAACAAACGGCCTGGTTACGCTGACCCCGGGAAAAACCAAACCCATTTTCAGGTTTTGTACCAAACTCGTATGCAAACCAAATACCGGAAACTCCAGTATCTGCGCAATCACGGCCACGCCGTACCAAACCACAACATTGGTAATCGCCTCGATCAGCGACATGATATGGCTCTGTTTCATGCGGCCTCGCGCCAGGATTTGATTTCATCAAAGCTGCGTCCGTCGCCATCGAGCGTTGCCGCCTGATCCGTAAACCGCTGCCAGCGCTCGACAATCACATCGGCGTATTTCGGGTCGAGTTCAAGTAGGGCGGCCTTGCGCCCGGTGCCTTCGGCCGCAATCATGGTTGTGCCACTGCCACCAAACGGATCAAACACCAGGTCCCCCTTGCGGCTCGAGTTGCGAATGGCGCGTTCCACCAGGCTGACCGGCTTCATGATCGGGTGCAGGTCATTCTTGTTGGGGCGGTTGATATTTCACACATCCCCCTGATCGTGCGCTCCGCACCAACGGCGTAATCAACATTGTAGGGCGGATCGCGAAAGCAGAGATCGGCTTTTTTATCGCCAAGAAGCTTTTCGACATCGGTCACCACGGTTGCATCGCCGCACAGCAGACGATGGCTGCCCAGAACCCAGAGTTCCCCGGTCGACTGACCGGATCCTCGGGTACCTCGGGAACTTCATCCTCGCCCTCGGTAGGCACCACGATCCTCTGTGCGCTGATATCTGTCCGCCCCAATTTGTTCTGATATCTGCGCCTCCAATACCTGGTTCAGCATCACCTCAAGCAACTCGGCATAGCCACCCTTCTCTGTCATAAAGCTGGACAGCATATGGCCGGGAACCTTAACATCATAATCGGTCATCGTCGTTTCCTCTCTGTTATTGACGGTCGTGATAATCGCCAATCTTACAGAGATCAGGCCACAATGGCCGACCAAAAACCGATCCCGAATTTACAGCACTTTATGGACGTTATCTACGCAGGTCTTCACCAATTTATCTGCAACTGCTTTGCTGCTTCCGGACTTCTTGTTCATCTTCACTCCTTGACGGTTACGATGAACCGGAAATCCTCCGTTAGTTAAACCTCAATTCTGTCCCACGAGTGCTGACGTCAGACATTTCTCGCTTGGCTTCCTGCCGGATCGCGTTATCGCTCGCGCGCTGGGATCAATGTGGGCCGAGATTGAAGATGAATTTTGGCACGCATATCGGGAACGCCGTTCCGAGATTTCGAGGAAGAAATAACCCGATCAAAACATTTGGTACCCGACCATCGCGTGGCGGGTTTTTTGTGTGAGTTGGTGCCGCCACGAGGAATCGAACCCCGGACCCATTGATTACAAATCAATTGCTCTACCATCTGAGCTATAGCGGCATTGGGCGTGATTTAGGCACCGCACGCGCCGGTGTCAAGAGGCGGCACTTTATACCCAGTGCCCACTTGAAAAGCTGGCACAAATGCCAAAATGGTAGTTTACACAGGAATTATTGTTCTACACGTTCCCAACGACTTGCGTGTTTAGCAATTGTAAGCCGCAAATCGGCGTTGTTGCATAGAACCCCGCCAAAAACAGGGGATTCTCATTTGTGTTTGGAAGTGATTCATCCTTTGGATGGCGCCTAAACTCCGAACCTGCCCGCAATCACCCACCCCGCGCGACCGAGAGGGATCGTTTGAGCCTCAACTGGTGAAGAAGCACCAGACTCATATGAGCGACGAGATCGAGCGCGAAGATCATTTCGATGTTTGGGCTGGGGATGAGTTATCTGGACATCGCCGGACACATCGCTGAAATCTATGGCTTGGATGTTTCAAACGCCACGATCAGCGCCATCACCGACAATGTCACTGGCCGACAGTGGTTTGCATGGCAAACCATGAGAGGCTGATCCCCGAAATCAAGGCGTGGCAGCAGCGCCCGCTGGACAGCCACTATCCGTTCGTCTGGCTCGATGCTATCCACTACAAAGTCAAACAGGACGGGCGCTATGCGAGCAAAGCGGTTTATACGGTTCTGGGGCTTAATTTTGAAGGCAGGAAGGAAATTCTGGGCCTGTATCTGTCTGAAACCGAGGGTGCAAACTTCTGGCTTTCGGTACTGACGGACCTGAATAATCGCAGACTGCAAGACATCCTGATTGCCTGTGTTCCCTCTTATGGTTTGCTCGCAAACCATAAGAGGGAACGCGATCTTTCCCCGGACCGAAGTCCAGCTCTGTGTTCATCGGGAAAACGATCCCCCGGATCCTTTTCTGATCCTCTTCACTCCACCAAATCCGTAATTCTTTGAAGTATGTGGCCAGCAAAAACCAGAAGGAATTCATGGCCGATTTGAAGCCGGTTTATAAAGCCGAAACCGTTGAGGCTGCTGAAACCGCGCTGGATGAACTGGAAGAAAAATGGGACGCAAAACACCCCATCGTCATCAAATCCTGGCGCAAGAAATGGCTCAATCTGTCGGTCTATTTCAAATATCCACCAGACATCCGGCGGGTGATTTACACGACCGACGCCATCGAGGCCGTACACCGTCAGTTCCGGAAACTGACCAATACCAAGGGCGCGTTTCCAAACGAAAACAGCTTGCTGAAACTACTCTACATGGGCATCCAGAACGCGTCCAAAAATTGGACTATGCCGCTGCAAAACTGGAATTTGACGCTGTTCCAGCTTTCCATCTATTTTGAAGGAAGGTTAGACGACCTGCTCGACATTTAGGCTGACCCCGTAACACGGAATTCTGAACACCCTCCTTCTGTGTAAAATACCAGATCAAATACGAAAAAGCTGTCACCTGCCTGAAAAAAGACCGGGTGGCTCTCCTGACATTTTACGACTTTCCCGCCGAGCATTGGAAGCACATCCGCACCACAAACCCCACCTCTCAGCGATGCCATCGCATCGCCTGCCGGTCGATGATTGAAAGCACCTTTGCGACCGTCCGCCACAGGACCAGAAGAACCAAGGGCTGCCTAAAACGAAGCACTGCAAGGGTGATGGTCTTTAAACTCATAAAAGAGGCTGAAAAACGATGGTTGAGACCGAGGGGCAAAAACCAGTTGCCAAAAGTCATCCAAGGCATCACATTCACGGGCGGGCTAGAGGCAATCGAAACCCAAAACAAAGACGCCGCCTGATGATCTCCGTTACCAACTTTTGCGGTTAACTCGGTGAATAACAGCACCTTACTCCTGTACTTCACTCGAAAAACAGCATTTAAATGATACTGTAAAATTTTTGCAGATAGGTGTCACTATGCGATCTACTCATAGAATGTTCTTCCACTTCAGCGAGTTTCCGTGGAGCTTGCGAACGCTTTTCACCGCAACGCTGATCACGATCGGGATTGGTTATATCTTCGCCATGGTCCAAGTCTATGAGACCCATGCCGGCCTTGACGGAAATTCCGGGATCAACGCGAACGACATCGCCATCGCATATGGCGGCAATCTGGCCAGCAACCCGCTTCAGATTGCGTTGCTGGGAAAGATGTCGGCCAACGCGCCGTCAAGAGAACGCCGTCTGATCATGGACTGGGCGGCTGATGGTGCCGACAAAAAGGAGTACCAAAAAACTATTAAGCCGGTGGTCGAAAACCGCTGCATGCGCTGTCATAATGGTAGCGAACCGGGGGCTCCGAAGTTCGGCCCCTATAAGGCGTTCGCCGAATTTGCCAAACCCGACACGGGGATGAGCCTTGCCAAGCTGGTCAGAGTCTCGCATATTCACCTGTTTGGCATGACGTTCATCTTTTTTATTCTAGGAACAATCTTCAGCCATGCCTATGTACGGCCGGTGTGGTTCAAATCGGTCGTGAT
>JAADIJ010000162.1 GCA_013151335.1 Alphaproteobacteria bacterium
TGGTGTTCCGCAGTCTATTCTCTACGACAATACCAAGATCGCTGTGGCCCGCATTTTAGGGGATAAGACACGCGTCCGGACGCGACGGTTCACGGAACTGCAATCGCACTATTTGTTTGATGACAAGTTTGGTCGGCCCGCGCGGGGCAATGACAAAGGTAAAGTGGAGGGCATGGTCGGATATGTCCGCCGCAACTTCATGGTGCCCGCGCCGCGGTATGACAGCTTTGATGACCTGAATGCCCACCTGGAACAAAAGTGTTTAGCGCGTCAGGGTGATACTTTGCGCGGCTACTCTCAAACCATCGGCGAGCGCTTGATCTCGGACTTGGATGCATTGATGGGGCTGCCTGTCGCTGAATATGAAGCCTGCGACCATGTTGCGACACGGGCCACATCGATCTCGATGGTGCGTTACAAAAGCAATGACTATTCCGTGCCGGTTGCCTATGCCCACCACGATGTTCACGTGCGTGGGTTTGTGCATGAGGTCATTATCGGCTGCGGCAATGAGATTATTGCGCGGCATAAAAGATCCTACGCATCTGCGGATATGATCTTCGATCCGCTGCATTTTTTGCCCCTGATTGAGCAAAAGGTAGGCGCCTTGGATCAGGCGGCCCCTTTGCAGGGCTGGGATTTACCGCCCTCTCATGCATGTAAACATGCACTGCCAGGCAGTGGAGGTCTTCGCCACCCTGCACCGATTGCTCGAAGCCAGAATGGGCAAGCCGGGCAAGCGTGAATATGTTCAGGTTCTACGGCTTTTAGAAACATTCGATATGGATGTTGTTCACCGCGCAATCCAGCAAGCCCTTGATCTGGGTGCGATTCGCTGACCGATAGGTGAATGCGCAGCAATCACCGTAAGGTGGCTATGATGCGGTAAAACATCTTGTGTTGTGCCGAATTGAGAAGCGTCCACCGCGACTGGATCTGGACTTTTACCCCTATCTGCCCAAAGCCAATGTCGGAACGACGCGCCCGTCAAGTTACATGAGCCTGATCGGCGGGACGATAGCATGACAGACGCCCCCCAAATCCTTCTGCACCACCACCTTAAAAAACTGCGCCTGCCGACCTTCCAGGGAGAATATGCCAAGCAGGCGCAAATCTGTGCTGCTGAGAACAAAGATCATATCCAGTATCTGGCGCGGCTGTGTGAGATGGAGCTGATTGATCGCGAACGGCGGATGATTGAACGGCGCATCAAGGCGGCAAAGTTCCCCAGCACAAAAAGCCTGGACAGCTTTGACTTCAAAATCATGCCCAGCTTGAACAAGCCACTGACCATAGAGCTGGCAAGATGTGACTACGTTGATCGCAGGGAAAACATCATCGCCCTTGGGTCCTCGGGGACAGGTAAGACCCACATCGCTCTGGGGTTTGGACTGGCGGCGTGCCAAAGAGGGTTGAAAGTGCGCTTCACTACGGCTGCTGCTTTGGTGCATGATCTGATCGAAGCTCAGGATGAGCGGAAATTGCAACGCTTGCAAAAGCAACTGACAAGCCAGAACCTGTTGATCATCGACGAGCTGGGCTTTGTACCCCTCAGTAAATCTGGCGCGGAATTACTCTTCGAGGTGATATCCCAATGCTATGAGCGCGGGTCCATCATAATAACCTCGAACCTGCCGTTCGATGAATGGACAGAAGTCTTTGGCTCTGAGCGCCTGACGGGCGCGCTGCTGGACCGTTTAACCCATCACGTCCACATCCTTGAGATGAACGGCGAAAGCTATCGGCTCAAGCACAGCCGTAAAAACAGACAATAGTCAAAGCCCGATCAAGATCAGAACAATGTCGGCCTAAAGGCCAACATGCGCTTTGGCACGCGTTAGCTATATGACAAACACTCGCGCCAAAGCGTAGAAACCCGACAACTCAGTGGACCAGTTTTACGCCGCGATATGGACCCTTTTTACTCTGCGATTGACAATTCCCCCTCTCATATGTCCTGACGCGCGGCGTGGCTACTCGTCCGAGGGTGCGATCTTGTCTTGGGTTTTGGTGTCAAAATCACTGGCATCATGGCGTTCGCGCAATTGGGTGTAAGGCTCGCCAAAGGCGCGGTTGACCATCCGGCCACGCTTGACCGCATCGCGCGCGTTGATCTGTTTGGCCCATCGCAAAACATGTTTATATGAGGCCGCGTCAAGAAACTCCGCGGCGCTGTAAAGCCGCCCCAGCCGCCCCAGCACCAGTTGCCCGTACCACGCCCAGATCGCCATATCGGCAATGGTGTACTCGTCGCCGGACATGAAATTGTGATCGGCAAGATGGCGGTCAAGCACGTCGAGTTGGCGTTTTACCTCCATTGTGAAACGATCAATCGGGTACTGCATTTTCTCGGGCGCGTAGGCATAAAAATGGCCAAAACCCCCGCCTAGATAGGGTGCACTGCCCATTTGCCAGAACAGCCAACTCAGGCATTCGGTCCGGCTTGGGACGTCTTTGGGTAGAAACGCGCCAAACTTTTCCGCGAGATAAAGCAGGATCGCGCCGGACTCGAACACCCGGATCGGCTCTTTGCCGCTATGGTCCACCAGCGCCGGAATTTTAGAGTTGGGATTGATGTCAACAAAGCCGCTCCCGAACTGCTCACCCTCGCCAATGTCGATCAGATAAGCATCGTATTCAGCCCCTTCAAAGCCAAGCGCCAGCAACTCCTCAAGCATCACCGTCACCTTGACACCATTGGGCGTGGCTAGCGAATGGAGCTGGATCGGATGGTTGCCAACCGCCAGCACCTTCTCATGCGTAGACCCGGCAATGGGGCGGTTGATATTCGCAAACGCACCACCGTTTTTGGCGTCCCATATCCAGACGCTTGGCGGGCTGTAAGGAGTGTTGCTGCTCATGTTATTCCCAGTTCCGAAAAGGGGCGATTATCTGGCGTCCACTCTCGTTGATTTGGGGGGGTAAAGGCAATATGCAAACGCCGTGCGCATGGCTTTGGCGGGGCTGTGCGCTGGAAATTTTGCGCGGCAGACGGGCTTTTACTCGGCGGCGATCGCGCTTGGTGCGGTTTGCGCGCGTTCTAGCGTCATTTCAATCATAGCCAGAAAATCCTGGTTTGATATGCGCGATTTGACCAGCGCCGCATCGACGCTGTTAACCAGATCAGCCGGCGTTTCATTGGCCGAAAAGATCAGAACCGGCGGCGATTGACGGCCCGGCTGTTTGAGATAGCCAAGCACATCCGCGCCGCACCCGTCGGGCAGGTCGAGATCAAGGATGACCAGGTCAAACCCCCGCGCCTCAAGTTGCTTCTTGGCCGAGGCAACCGTCGTCGCGGTCTCGACGATGGCCTTTTTACCGATGATCGCATTTACGATTTCAAGAGTATGTTCGTTGTCCTCGACGTGAAGGATCGACGGAATATTGCTTGAAGATCCGGCGATTTTCCGCTCGAGGACGTCCAGCAGCCTGTGCTCGTCAATCGGTTTGCTCAGCCAATCGGTCACACCAAACCCCAGCCCGATTTCTTTGGAGCTTCGGTCCAGCGTCGACGCGGAAATGATGAATATCGGCAGGTCTTGAAACTCGGGCTGCGCGCGCAACTCATGCAGCAGGTCAAGGCCGTTTTGATCGGGGAGGTTGAGGTCAAGCGTCATGCCATCATACTCGCGGCCGTTCAGCATCGACTTGGCCTCGGTGGCGGTGCGTGCGATATCGGCGTCATAGCCCGCACCATTCAACATGATTTTCAGGATTTCCGCGATGTCCTCTTCGTCCTCGCAGATCAGCATCCTCGTGGAGCTTTCCCGATCTCGCGGGGTGTGGTTGATCTGTTCGCGCTCATGGGATTCTGGCACCTCAAGCAGATCAAGATCAAAATAGAATGTGGTTCCTTTGCCCTCGACACTGTCAAAGGCAATATCGCTACCATGGGCCTCGATCATGACTTTGACGATGCTCAGACCAAGGCCGGTGCCGCCTTTTTCGCGCTGATCCGACGAGTCCGCCTGCGTGAACTTCTCGAATATCGTCGCTTGCGAGGCTTTGGGAATACCCGTGCCACGGTCCTTCACCGCCACACGAATTTTGCGGCCCCGTTGGGTGAGCGACACGTCAATGCACTGGCCCGAATGCGAAAATTTTGCGGCGTTAGACAGCAGGTTCGCCATCACCTGCATCAGTCGATCCTTGTCGCCGTTAACCAACATTGGGGCGTCCACACCCTTGGTCTGAAAGCGCACATCCAGAGTTTTGGCATAGCTGTCATTGGCTTCGATCGCGTCTTTTATCAACTCGCTCAGGTCCATCGCCTCCAGATGAAAATCCATTTTGCCAGACTGAATTTTCTCGATATCGAGGATATCGTTGATCAAGCGATTGAGGCGGTTGCTGTTTTTAAGCGCGATAGACACCAGCGATTTTAGCTTGTCATTCAGCTCCCCAGCGGCTCCGGCGTTGATAATTCCCAGAGCGCCCTTGATCGAGGTGAGCGGTGTGCGCAGCTCATGACTGACCGTTGACAAGAACTCGGTTTTGGCTTTTTCAACCGCTTTGCGATCAGTGATATCATGCACGATGGAGGCAAAATACGGCTCGGTTCCGGCCTGTTCGGGAACCACATATTGGATTGTGACCTCAACCGGCTTTTGGGTTCTTTGCTCGATCCGTTCGTACACAACCTGATCGACCTCGCCGTCTATCAAGCTCTGGACTTGGTTGGTAAATGCTTCTAGGTCGAAAGTTTCGTTAAAATCGCTGAGGGTCTTGGTCTCATAAATACCCTCGTCCCAGCCGGTAAGCTGGCAAGCCGCGCGGTTTTGGTAGAAAATTTTGAACGACTTGGGCCAGAACATGTAGATCTCGTCGCTGCTCTGATCCAGCGAGGTTTTCAGCTGCCGGATGTTTCTCTCGGCTTGTTTGGTCCGGGAAATATCCCGCACAACACAAAGCGCGCCGGTGACTTCCTTGTTTTCGTCGCGCAGCACCGCAACTGAGCAGGAAACGGCGATGTCGGCCTTGTCTTTGGTGATCATAAAATCCTCAAACGGCTCGGGTTGATCAGAGGTCAAGACTAGCGGAGACAGTTTCGGCCCGATATCAAACCCCTTGAATAACTGACCGAAAGTCGTGTGGCGCATCTCGTAAAACGTGGGGTCAATGCCGCTGCGTCTGCACACACACAGAAAATGGGGCCGGTTATTGAGTGTAAGCGGCGCGAATCCAACCGACATTTCCAGTTCAGAGCCATCGCGGTGCAGCGCCGTCACCCCTTTGCCGTCCGCCAGCATATGGCCATATCCGCGCGCCTTGGCGTTTGAAAACGGCGTTTCATGCCTGTCGGAATCGGTGTTTTGAAACAGCGCACAAACGTTCATCCCGCCTAAATTCCGCGTGTCATATCCCAGAGCTTCGGCCAACTTGGCGTTGCCGTAAACCAGTGTGCCATCATCCGTGGCCAGAAAGACCGGGGTTGGGGCGGCGTTGATAAATGCGGCAACGGATTGCAGTGCCATATGATGCGCGCTTTGCAGATTGGCACTGATTAACGCGAGCTTAAGGTTATCGCTGGTCTCTTGGGCATCGCTGGCATGGGCCGAGACAAAGAAGCTTTTCAGTTTCTTGCCGACCAACGCGCCGGGGGCGACGTCAAGCAAGCACTCGGCGGCCCGGTTTGTCGTTCTGATCCACCCATCGACATCGACCTCAAACAGGGCTTCATTCATGGACTGGATGATATTTCGCGTCTGTTTATTTGCGGCGTTCAACTGGATATTAACCAGTTTCCGGCTCTTTTCATTCTCGCGAAACACCCGCACGGCATCAACCATTTCACCGATTTCATTGGTATAGTCAGAGGCCTTGATACGGATATTTACGTCCCCTCTGGAAAGATGGGTCATCGCTTGGGCGAGTGAGGCAAGCGGGGTCTTGATGCCGCTGCCGATCCAGCGACTGACCAGAAACACCAGTGCGCCAACGAGAAAGGTCATAAAAATCGCGGTATAGAAATTGGAGTCCGAAACCTTCATGCCGTTGTTTAGCGACACTTTTGCCTGAGTCGAGGCCCGCGAGAATGCGAGGTTGATATTCTTCAAGAGGGTGTTGGATATCCTATTGGCAACCTCCTCGTTTCGGGCGATTTTCCGGCTTTGGGTAACCAGCATGTTGAAGTTGTTGTCATATTGACGCAGCGCGGTATCAACTACGAGGCGGTCGATTTTGCTGAGATTGGCGTCATTGACGCTGCGGCGAAACCTCGGCAGCCAAGACTTCCACAACTCATAGCTCGCCTCATTTTTATTGATAAGGAAGTTATTTTCATGCAACCGCAGCTCCAGCATATCGCGCATAAGCACCGGATCTTTGCCGCTGATCCGCTGTTTGACTACCTCGATTGCGCGCCGCATGGAGCCGCGAAGGCCAATATCTTCGGAAATTCCCACTGACAGTAATTGATTTGTGATGGCGAAAAAGTTCTCTTGGTAAGATTGGATGATCTTCATCCACTGATCAGCTTGCGCCAGATTGCCCGAGAGTTTTTTATCTGACTTGATTTGACTTAAATTGTTCATAACGGATTGCAGAGCCTGCTGATGCCGTTGCAAATTATCTATGGATTGATTGGCGAAATACCTCTTCTCGTTAACCCGTACTATTGTCATTTGATGTTGAACCCGCCGCAGGGAGTTAATCATGCTCAACTGGGTGGAGTAGGTTTGGTTGAAGCCGTTTTGTAGGGTATGGTCGAGATATTGGACCATTAAGACTAGAGAAAATCCCAGCACTGCAAGGATAGGCAAAAAGGTGATCTGTAATCCAACGGGGGTCTGTTGCCTAATTTTCATCTCAAAACTTTCTTATAGAAAGCCGTGGTTTAGCCCTGTTTAAGGTTCCATCCAGCAGTTTCGGTTACCCATTAAGAGCATGGGAAAACGGCAATATTATGACGTGTTTTAGGAAAATTGGATGAAGCTTCAGGTAGTAAGGGCGCGCCTCGGGATATTGCCTTAATGAAAATCCCGGCTTGGAAACAGCTTTTTGGCCTGCTCGCGGGGGTGGTGCGCGCGGCTGATTTGTTTGGCGCGGCGCGGCGCATCATCAGCCTGCGCAAGTGTCACCCCAACCACGTCATCCATCGGGTGGCCAAGCTCGCCCAGACGGTGGGACATATCTTCGATGTTTTGCGCAATCAGATGCACAACGACGCCTTCGCGTTGCAAATAGCCTGTGACGCGCAAGAGCCGCCCGCCCATGACGGTGCGGCGAAATTGTTCATAGACTTTGGGCCAGACCACCACGTTTGAAACGCCGGTTTCATCCTCAAGCGTCAGAAAAACCACGCCCGAGGCCGTGCCGGGGCGTTGGCGGGTGATGACCAGACCACAGACCGCGATCCGGCCAAGCGGTATGCGCGCCAACTCAGCATGGGGCGCAAGGCCGGGCATGGAGGGGCGCAGCAGCTCCATCGGATGGGCGCGCAGCGAGAGCCGCATGGCGACGTAATCCTCAACCACCTCCTCACCCAGATGCATCTGGGGCAGGTTGACGGCAGGCTCACGGATGCCCTCGCCTTCGATCGGGTCGCCAAAAAGCGGCAAAGGAGCGTTGCCGCGGATCGCTTTGACCGCCCAAAGCGCTTGCCGCCGCCCCAGCCCCATATGGGCAAAAGCATCGGCCTCGGCCAGACGCTCCAGCACCGCCGGTTTGATCCCGGCGCGCAGCCAGAGGCTCTCAGGATCGCGGTAGCCATTGCCTCGCGCCGCCACAATCCAACCCGCATCCTCCTCGCGAAACCCTTTGATTTGGCGAAACCCCAGCCTCAGCGCCAAGCTGCCATCGGCGCGCCGCTCCAGCGTATTATCCCAGTCGCTGTTATTGACGCAAATGGGCCGCAGCTCGACCTGATGCTCGCGCGCATCGCGCACAATCTGGGCCGGAGCGTAAAACCCCATCGGTTGGGAGTTGAGCAGCGCGCAGGCAAACGCCGCCGGATGGTGGCATTTCAGCCACGCCGACACATAGGCGAGCATGGCAAAAGCGGCTGCGTGGCTCTCGGGAAAACCGTAATCGGCAAAGCCTTCGATCTGCGAGAAACACCGCGCGCAAAACTCTGGCTCATAGCCGTTTTTCAGCATTCCGTTGATGAACTGGTCGCGAAACGTGCTGATGGTGCCCATGCGCCGGAAGGTGGCAAGCGAGCGTCGCAGCCGGTCGGCATCTTCGGGCGTAAACCCCGCCGCGACCACGGCGATTTGCATGGCTTGCTCTTGAAAAAGCGGGATGCCGAGGGTTTTGCCAAGCACACCTTCCAACTCGCGTGACGGGAATTTAACCGCCTCAAGCCCTTGTCTTCGCTTAATATAAGGCTGCACCATGCCGCCCTGAATGGGGCCGGGGCGCACAATCGCCACCTCGATCACCAGATCGTAAAATACGCGCGGTCGCATACGCGGCAAAAAGTTCATCTGCGCGCGGCTTTCCACCTGAAACACGCCGACCGCATCGGAAATGCACAGCATATCATAGGTCGGAATATCGGCTTGCGGCACGCTGGCGATGGTTAGCTCGCGCCCGCTATTCTGGGCAATCAAGTCAAAACATTTGCGAATACAAGTCAGCATCCCGAGGCTGAGAATATCGACCTTGAGGATGCCAAGCGCGTCGATATCGTCCTTGTCCCACTCGATCACCGTGCGATCCTCCATCGCGGCGTTTTCAATCGGACACAGCTCGTCCAGCCGTCCTTTGGTGATGATGAAGCCGCCCACATGTTGCGACAGATGGCGGGGAAAGCCGATAATCTCGCCGATCAGACGGATGGTCTGGGCCAGCCGCCGGTTGCTCAAATCAAGCCCCAGTTCGCGGATGCGCTTGGGGTCGGCACCGCCGTTTGACATGCCCCAGATTTGCCCTGAAAGGTTGGCGGTCACGTCTTGAGACAGGCCCATCACCTTGCCGACCTCGCGGATTGCCGCGCGCGAGCGGAAATGGATCACTGTGGCGCACAGCCCGGCCCGGTGGCGACCATATTTCGCATAGATATGCTGGATCACCTCCTCGCGGCGCTCGTGTTCAAAATCAACGTCAATATCGGGCGGCTCGCCGCGATGCTCGGACACAAACCGCTCCACCACCATGGTGATGGTTTCAGGGCTGACATCGGTGATGCCCAAGAGGTAACACAGGATCGAATTGGCGGCAGAGCCTCGCCCCTGACACAGGATGCCTTGGGATTTGGCGAATTCCACGATGTCATGGACGGTCAGGAAATAGGCGGGGAAGTCGAGTTTTTTGACCAGTGCCAGCTCCTTTTTGACCTGCGCGTGGGCTTTTTGTGGCGCACCTTGGGGATAGCGTCGTTTCAGCCCCTCGGCAGCCAGTCGCGCCAGTCGCGCTTGTGGAGGCTCACCATCGGCGACCTCGTCTGGGTATTGATAGGAAAGCTGCGAGAGGCAAAAGCCGCACCGCGCCGTGATCTCCAATGTGCGCCTGATTGCTGCCGGATAGTCGCGAAACATCCGTGCCATATCGCCAGCCCCTTTCAGGCGCCGCTCGCCATTGGGCAGGGCGCGGGTGCCGATCTGGTCGATGGTGATGTGGTGGCGCATGGCCGTCAGCACGTCGGCCAATTGGCGGCGGTTGGCGCGGTGCATCAACACATCACCGACTGCCACCATGGGGGCGGCGGTTTTCTGCGCCAGATGGGCGCAGCGTTTGAGGTGGCTCTGATCACTGCCGTCATATCGCGGGGCGCTGCCCAGAAACACATGACCGGGATAGCGACGTATGGCGGCCTCTATATGTTGTGCAACTTTTGACGCGTCGATGTTTCCTTGCGGCAAGGCAATCAGGATGATCCCGACACAGCCCGCCAGCAGATCTTGCATATCCAGATGGCAGCCGCCCTTCTCGGCGCGCCGTTTCCCGAGGGTCAAAAGGCGCGACAGGCGGGCGCACGATCCTGTGGCAGGGCGATCCAGTTGACCGGACTGTCGCGCAAGACCAGACGGCAGCCGACAATCAGCTTGGGCAGATGGAGCGCACCCGCTGTCTCGCCTTTTGTCTCACGCCGCAATTCCTTCAGCGCGGAATAGGCCCGCACCACCCCGGCCAGCGAGTTGCGATCGGTGATGGCTATTGATGCCAGCCCCAGTTCCGCCGCCCGCATGATCAGCTCTTCTGGATGGGAGGCCCCCCTCAGAAAGGTGAAGTTCGAGGTCACGCAAAGCTCGCCATAGCCGTGATCGCGCGCGCGGCCTTTGAGCCTCTCCCGCCTGAACGCCTCCACCGGACGGTAGGCATGGTTTATCTCGATCACGCGAACTCTCCCTGTACGAACCAGCCGGGGTTTTGCGGGGTGTAAAACAGCCATAAGCGCCGCCCTTGTTTGGTGTCGATCTTCCAGTAATCGCGCATACCCGCGCGCCAGTTCTCATCCGCCAGCCACCATTCCGGGGCAATGCGCTCAGGCCCGGTGGCGCGTCCGGTGGCAAATGACATCCGCCGCCAGCGAAACCGAGCCGGAGGATGCGTGCCCGCGCCTGCGATGATTTCTGGTGGGAATAGTCGCAACGGGCGCGGGTGCAACATCACCCACGGCCCGGCAGGTTCGGAATAAGCGGCAGGGGCGATGATGTGGCTGCGCTCGGGGATATGGCTGTCGGCGGGTAAAAACCGCTGCACGTTTTCAAGCCCGATCCGGTTGCCGATCCGGGTGATCAGATCGTCAAGCCTGTTGCTCTGGTTTGTGCCTTTATGGCTGATCTGCTCCACGGGCAGCGGCTCTGCCTGCACCGCCTCAAGCCGCAACATATCAATGCCAAAACCGGCATCGACCTGATCCACCCCGCGCGCAAACAGCGGCAGGATACGCGCGGGGTCTCGCAAGGGGCGCGCCAGACGAA
>JAADIJ010000223.1 GCA_013151335.1 Alphaproteobacteria bacterium
GGTCGATATGATCGCCATCGGCGAATTCATAGGCCAGCGTAATCAGCAAAGCCTCGGACGTTTTGCGCCCGGTTTCATCCTTTGCCGCGAGGGTCAGCAGGCGTTCAGCGGTTTTGTCGGCGGTTGATGGTTCCGCATCATCGGGATCAGGGGCGTGCATCACGGGGTCGGTGACGCTAGTGGGCAGGTCCAGCACGCGGGCCAGGTTGCCGATCGTCAAGGCGCTGATCGGGCGTTTGCCGTTTTCGATTTGCGAGAGATACCCCTTGCGGTCGGGGTTGGCCAAAGCTGTTTCGGCTAGTGTCTCCAACGTCCAACCCAAGCGAACCCGCGCATCACGAACGTGCTTGCCGAAGGTTCTCAGAAGGTCAGATGTCACAATATGTTACTTTCTATGCACTGCCTGTCAAAGGGATGTCATCCGAATGCCATGCCATTTCGCCCCGATATGCGAGATAAATATCGTGTCATGACACGACCTTAACCCAAGGCGGGCCCGTCGCACCATCAAAAAGGAATATACGATGATGTGGCTGTTTGAAATGGCGGTATTGCCGCTGCTGAATGCTAAAACTGTGAACCTAATTTTTGCCCTTGTCTGCTTGGCGGCAGCATTGGGGGCCGACGCGCGCAAGGTGGCGCTGGTTTCGGCCCTTTTATATCTGGCGCTGGTTTATGTGTGAACATCGTGCGCGAAATGAGGGCTGACCCTATTCCTTACAATCCTCCCTAAACGCCCCATTGCTGCCGCAAAACCTTGACCAGCCGTTAACCCCAACCCGCCATTCTCCCTTCATGGGGGCGTAGAGATGGGGAGCCAGGGGTGGCTTACTTTACGCATATGTCCACGTTGGTGGGTGGTTCGTTTACGCATATGAGCGGGATTACGGATCTTGAAGTGGTGACGATCAACGGGCAGGCGCGGCTCTATTCCGCCTCGTTCGCCGATGGTGGGCTGTCGGCGTTCGCGCTGGCCCAGGGGCAGGCTGCGACCTATCTGGATGATCTGGGGGCCGGGCCGACGCGCGGCACTTATGGTGTGGTCGGTCTGACTGTGGCGGTGGTGGACGGGCAGGAAATCCTGATCCCCAGCGGGCGTTATGATGATCGTGTGGCGCTGCATGTGCTGGACGGAACCTGCGGGCTGGGCAATGTGACGACAGGCAGCGGCAGCTATACCGACTTTGGCGGCTTCACAAATACCGAGGTTGTGACCACCAGCAAAGGTACGTTTCTGTTTGCCAGCCAAAGCGGCAAGTCCGGCATCAAATCTTATGATTTCGGGGCCGGTCTAGGGTTGACCTTCAAGGCCCAGACAGCGGACAGCGCCGCTCTTTTCCTTGGCGATGTGGCGACCATGGTGACCACGCAGATCAAATCGCGGGATTTTCTGTTTGTCGCTTCAACACTGGACGCGGGCATTACCAGCTATCAGATCACCCAGTGGGGCGACACCTATCTGCGCGACACGGTCAGCCCTGCGGATGGCGGCGGGTTTTCCTTGTCCACCGTGCTTGAGACCGCAACTGCGGGGGGAAAGAATTTCCTGTTGCTTGGCTCCGCCGGAACCGGGTCCATCAGTGTGTTCAGCGTTTCAAACAAAGGCAGGTTGCAGGAAACCGATTTCAAGCAGGACACGTTGCTGACCCGGTTTGACGGGGTCGATGCGATTGAAAGTTTCACCTATGGCAACCGGAGCTTCGTTCTGGCTGGTGGCTCGGATGACGGCCTTACCCTGTTCGAGCTGAACCCCGATGGCACGCTGTTCCTGCTTCAAAGCATTTCAGACCAGCTCAACACCAGCCTGCAAAACGTCAAAGCGATCACCGCCTATGTATTTCAGAACGAAGTGCAGGTGTTTGTGGCGGGCGAGGGCGAGGCTGGCATCACCCAGTTCTCGCTTGATCTGGGGCCACTTGGCGGGCTGTGGAAGGGTGGCAAGACCAATGACACGTTGAGCGGGGGCGTCGGGGCCGACGTGGTCATGGGCGGGCGCGGCAACGATATTCTGTCAGGCAGCGCCGGCGATGATCTGCTGCTGGGCGGCAAGGGGCGCGACACGCTGCTGGGCGAGGCGGGCAATGACCGGATGATCGACGGCAAAGGTAAGGACACGATGACCGGAGGCGCGGGGGCGGATGTGTTTGTGTTCAATCAGGACGGTCAAACCGACACGGTGACCGATTTCACCCTTGGGGTCGATAAGCTCGACCTGTCGGATTTCACCATGCTCTACCACTTTTCCGCCCTTGATATCGTTACCAAAGGTTGGGGCTATCTAATCACCGTGCAAGGCGAGGCCATGCGGCTCTATACCCCTGACGGCCAGATCAATGCAGCGGTCGAATTCACCCAGGACGATTTCATATTCTAAGGTGCGGTCGGGCAAAAACCCTGCACACTCAATCGCCGCCCAAACCGTCGATCAGGGCCAAAATCCTGTCGCACATCGCCGCATAATGGGGCGCGGAATCAGCAAACACCTGTTGCGCCGCCAGCGCATAGCCCCGTGCCTGCTGCAGATGCTCGGCCTCTCCGTTCACCCCATGAAACGCCAGTTCCAAATTCGCCAGATTATACTGTGTAGCCGCCCATTCCAGCGGCACCTTATCCTGCGTGCGTTCCTCTAGGGCTGCGCGATAGGCCGCAACCGCCTGTTCCAACCGCGTGCTGTCACTTTCCCGCGCCCCGAGGGTTGAAAGGACAGTGCCAAGGTTGTTTTGTATCCCAGCCCAATCCAGCGGCACCTTGTCCTGTGTCCACTCCTCTAGCGCTGCACGAAAAGCCAATATTGCCTGCTCTAGCCGTGCGGTATCGCTGTCCCGCGCCCCGAGGGATTTGAGGGCATTGCCAAGATTGTTTTGGGTCATCGCCCAATCCAGCGGCACCTTGTCCTGTGTCCGCTCCTCAAGAGCAGCGCGGAAAGCCTTAATAGCCATCTCTAGCCGTGCGGTTTCGTTGCCCCTCTCCGCAAGCATTAGGAGTGCGGCACCAAGATTGTTTTGGGTCATCGCCCAGCCCAGCGGTACATTGTCCTGTGTCCGCTCCTCAAGAGCCGCGCGGAAAGCCATGACTGCCTGTTCCAATCGTTCACTGTCGCGGTGCCGCTGTCCGAGAGTTGCGAGCGCATTGCCGAGGTCATTCTGCGCAGTGCCCCGTTCATCCATATTTGTCGCGAGGGCGAGAATGCGCTTGGCCAAGGCAATCGCCACCATCAGGTCCAGCGTGAAGCCCTTGTCTCGCCCCTGCTCGTAATAGAGGTCCTGTAAAACTCGAAGATCGTCAAATTTCGCTCGTCCGTCCACCGCCAGATCGGCGCGGATAATCAGCAGATCGGCCGCTTTGTCCGTGTCCCGATCCAGAAGGGCCAGTTCGATACCGCTGCGCAACAGACGATCCTTGCGGCGTTCATGGCTGGCGTCTTCCTCGGCCAAGGCGGCTTCAATCGCAGCACCCGCGTCACCATAGGCACCATCTTTGGCAAGCTCTGCCACACGGGCCAAAACCGTATCCACGAAATCCCCGTGGTTGGAAGGGGTTTTGCCTTCCTTTTGCACCCGAATGGCCATTTCGATGGCATTTTGCAGCTCGATCCACGCTTGTCCAAGATCATCCACATCCTCGGCCACCCGCTGCGCCAGCTTAAGAATCGCATGTTCGGTGACCCCGGCCTCCAACATTCGGGTGTAGGCTTCGGACGTTTCTGTGCGCTTCAGCAATTTTGTAATGTCAGCTTCCTGCTGGGTTCTTGGCCTGAGGGCCGGTTTCAGAAGGGCCGTCAGCAGTTCGTTGTAATCCTGCAATGCTTGTGGCGTCTTGTGCGACGGATCAGTGGCAGTGGTTTGGACGTGGTCGCGCAGGTTGGCGGCAATACTGGCCGCATCGTGATTGCCTGCGGCGATATCCGCAAGGCTGGGCGGGAATTTGGCGAACACCTGCCGGACGACGAGCCTGCGACCCGCCGTCAGGTGGCTGTTGGCAATATAGCCCTCCAACGCGGCCGCAACCGCCTTTGCCTGCTTTTTGTCTGCACCGCCCATGTCTTTGAACACGACCACGCCAGACAGAGCCGCCCCGATCCCCGTGGCCGCACCCCCGGTGAGCGTAAGGTCGGTCGCTGTCGCCACCACCGCGATAGCGGCGGCAATATTCGCGCTGTGAAGGCTCTTTTCAATCATATCCGTCCCAATCCCCGCAGCCTAACATCCATCGTGATCGTTGCAACGAGAATTCCCCGCATACGCCCCATGTTTCCCGCTTGCCCTCTCGGATTGGTTTCATTAAACGGATCAGCGGAGACGTGGCCGAGTGGTCGAAGGCGCTCCCCTGCTAAGGGAGTATACCGGGAACGGTATCGAGGGTTCGAATCCCTTCGTCTCCGCCAGACACCCATTCCTGTACGTTTCTATTTCTTCTAATTTGTCCACTATAGCCTATGAAAACATGGTGTTGTGCGAGTTTACTATATCAGCCTATTGTAAAACATTCCGATCTATTCTAATTTCTTAGGTGGGAGTAACGGTGGGAGGTTGACATTGCGATGACTGGAAACCTAACAAAACGTGCGATCCCGAATCTTGGACCGGGGATGCACTCAGATGGTAATGGCCTGTATCTTTGTGTTGCACCGAGCGGGTCAATGTCCTGGATATTGCGTGTTACCATTCGCGGCCAGAGGACAGTGTCAGGCAGCCCTAGGCGGATTGAAGTCGGATTGGGCGGTTTGAGCTACACAGATTTGGGTGAGGCAAGAGAGAAAGCCTTGCCGCTGCGCAAGCTGGCAAAGGCTGGGATCAACCCACTTACGCAGGTGCAGGACAGGGACATTCCGACCTTCGCGGCCTTATGTGAAACCCGTCACAAGGAGTTGTTGCCAACATGGAAGAATCCCAAACACGGCCAGCAATGGATCAACACATTACAGACCTATGCCTTCCCTCATGTCGGGCAATTGCGGGTGTCGGAGATTGGGCAGCCAGAGGTTTTGAAGTGTTTGTTGCCAATCTGGATCGAAAAACCAGAGACTGCCCGGCGCGTTATGCAACGGATGGGCAGTGTTTTGGATGTTGCGCAGGCCAAAGGGTTCCGCGAAGGCCAGAACCCGGTTGAAATTATCAGAAAAGCAAACGTGCTGCCGAAACATGGCAAGGCGCAGGCGGTCAAACACCACGCGGCGATGAAATGGCAAAACCTTCCAGAATTCTATTCTCAATTGTCTGGGCGAGAGGGCATGGCAGCACAGGCCCTGCAGTTCACAATCCTCACGGCTTCACGGTCTGGAGAAGTCCGTGGCGCATTGTGGTCTGAGATAGACCTCAGCGCCCGTCTGTGGACCATCCCGGCTGAACGGATGAAGGCGCATCGGGAGCACGTTGTGCCGCTCACAGAGCCTTGCATGTCTATTCTTGAGGGGTTGAGGGGTTTCAGCAACCCGATAGTATTTGAGGGGCAGAAGCGAGGTAGGTCGCTTTCCGATATGAGCTTATTGGCAGTCTTGAAGCGCATGGACCTTGGCGACATTACGGTTCACGGATTTCGTAGCACTTTTCGCGATTGGGCAGCGGAAGCCGCACGCGCAGATCGTGAGGTTGCAGAACAGTGTCTGGCCCACTCAGTGGGAAACAAAGTCGAGGCTGCCTACAAGCGTTCGGACCTACTGGAGCGGCGGCGCGAGCTTATGACAGCATGGGGGCGTTTTGTGACCGGTGATAGTGCCGATGTTCTCCAGATTGGTCGGGCAAACGGGTGAGCGATCTGAACCTTACTGGGCTTTTCTCGACCGAAACCGAATTGGTGGACCCGCGCCCTGCCAATGAGACTGATCCCACAGCTTTGAGCTTTTGGCTGCAATTTTTACTTGGCACACTCGGCGAAGGCGGGTCCGCCCGCGATCCCGAAAAACTCAGAGGTGAGGTAAAGGCATTGGAGATTTTTCGAGTAAAAACTCTAGCCGACAATCATGCACTTGATCACAGGCAGGTTTTTGCACAGATCATCACCAACGCACTTGCTTCCGGCCTTGTTGCGCCGGTCAGGAATATCCCCTTCGCGGACCCCGAAGTTGCCAGTCTGCCAGAAGGAAATCCACGCCTTAAGCATATCGCCAAGCAGATCAGCGACTTGAAACGACTCAAAGCCGATCCGTTGTTTGCCCAATTGCTGGGCAACAAAGATTCTCGACCCAGCATTTCGAGTTGTGAGTCCGCTTATTGGGATGTTGACGGAAATATTCGCAGCCGCGAAGAAATTGATCGTGCGCTGAGTGTGATTGGGCCGGGCGCAGACCCGTTCGGTCAGTTGATCGAATATGCTCAACGCCTTCGTGGTGCCGAGACTGAGCGTCAGGGCACGGCGGTCAAAAGAATCGACGTCACATCAGGGGCAAGGCAAGCCTATCTAGCCCTTCGCGGTTGCCTCAAATTTCAGGATTCCCGCGAGCTTCGCCCCACCTTCACCCACATCGTCTGCGAGATTTTCACCAAAGCCCCAGTAGAGAATGACTATTCGCGGCAAGCTCAGGTGTGGGATCGGCCATAGTTGTATGGCCCGGCAGGTTAATTTTCAATTTCCAAAATTAACTACCCCGCTGTTTTGATTGTATTGATTCCAGCCATAGCTATCCCATTACCTCCAATGACAATTCCATCATGGAGGTTAATATGAACCCGTTCGACAACAAAAAACTCTATTCCCCAAATGAACTTGGCGAAATCGCCTCTGCCGGTCAGTTGGCCAAACTTAGGCATTTTCGCAAAGGCCCAGCTTATGTGAAATTAAGCGGCAGCATTCGTTATAGCGGAGCTGATTTGAACGCTTGGATTGTATCCTGTCGAACTGATCCCTCTGAACTGACTGCCGCCTGAAAAGCGAAGGGCTGACCCTCTCCAGAAGACCAGCCCAATTCAATTCACAGCGCAATGACAATGCCGCCAAGTATTGATCCAGTTTACACGTTCTCGTGGACTCAGATCAAGCCCGGTGGTTCCGAAAAGAGAGATTCCACCAATGATGCAGGACAACGACAGACAAGCATTTCCAACACTCGTGGAAAAGTTTGGGCATAAGCTGGTCTCGAGAACATCAGCAATGGGGCCGTGCCCTATCTGCGATAAAGGCCACCGAACAGCCAATAGCAAACTATCCATCAGCCCTACTGGTCGACTGCTTTTTATCTGCTTTGCCTGCTGGGCCAAGCTGCCTGAACTGATCGAAGCGGGCTTCCTAGGACGCGGTGAGACCAAAATCAGGTTCAACCCGCCAACTAAAGCCGAGCGTGAGCTGGCAGAAGCTCTAGCGGAATCCCATTTGCAGCAAGGTGCAGAGAGGCGCAGGAGGCTCTGGGATAGCGCCTATGCAATCCCGCCCGACTCTCCTGCTTGGCGATATTGGGCTGGCCGGGACATTGATCCGAATCTCCTCATTGCCTCCGGAGCGCGGACTCGGCTCGATGTTTGGCATGGCGAGTCACGTCAGAACCTTCCTGCCACGATCTTTCAGGTGCAGGGCTGCGAGCGCGATCTTTGCCAATTGCACACGATTTATCATACGATCCAAGGCGGAAGGCCGGAAGTGACGCCGCGAAAGCGAATGAGCGGTCCAGTAAAGGGCGGCGGCTCGGCCTTGGTGAACACCCCGGATAGTGATGTGCTGTCGGTGTCAGAAGGGGTAGAAAACGGGTTTTCCGTTCGGATGATGGATCCGACGGTGGGAAAAGTCATCGCAACATTGGCTGCACCTAACATGGCCAGCTTCAAGATCAACTTTGCGGCTCAAATCAAAACAGTACGCATTTATGGGGATATTGGGGAGGCAGGTGAGCGGGCAGCAACGATGCTCGGACAAAGGTGTGAGGACGCAGGCTACAGTACAAAAATATTCCTGCCACCAAAAGGTGTGGGTGACTGGAATGACATGTTGTTAAAGGGGCATGGGTAATGGTCGGGATCAACATCTCAGATCAAGATGCCGCCGAGGCCATCACATCTGATGTGTTTGGGGTCGCAAACTGGGATTGTACCCGGACAGCGGTTTTACCTGCCCCCACACCGGCGCAGGAAACACCACTGTCGTCAACAATTGTCTCTTTGGCCCTACAACAGCCCAAAGTGCCTTCAGAGCATGGGCAAACAGCACCGGCGACAGTTGATTTTAACATGCCGCTTGGAGTGGCGGTCAAGAGCAGCGCCGAATTGAGAAATGAAGAATTAGACGCACTGCCTACCCTCATTAACGATGATAAATGGGCCGACCTTAAAGAGGCGGCAATTCAAGATTACGATTTTCTCTGTGGGTCATACTATGTACGTGGCTATCTTACTGGCACTGGAGCCGAAGGAGGCACTGGTAAGTCACTCCTCGCATTGATCGAGGCCGTGGCTATGGCAATAAGCTGGGACCTGCTAGGGGTAAAACCCAAGGGTAGACAGCGGGTTTTTTACCACAACGCAGAAGATCCCATGTGGGACACGATGCTTAAAGTCGCAGCGATCTGCCAGCAGTACAATATCGACCTGTCCGAGCTTGACGGCTGGCTCTTTCTTTCATCCGGCTTGGAAGAGGGCAGAGACCTCATACTGGTCGATTCTGACAATCAACTCAACGATCTCGGCCTTGCTCGCCTTGAGAAAACGATTGTCTATTTCAACATCGATGTGGTGATCCTTGATCCCTTGCAAAACATATCCGAGGGCGAAGAGACAAACGAAGTGTTCCGCCGGTTGGGCAAGGCGCTGGCGAAACTGGCACATAAGACAAATACCGCAATTCATTTCATCCACCACACCCGCAAACTGAACGGCGGAGAAGTAAGCGTTGATGCAATGCGCGGTGGGTCTGCTTTGATCGGTGCAGCTCGGCATGTTCGGATGTTGATTGGCATGACGCCAGAGCAGGGGAAGCAAGCCGATGTTGACAATCATCGGCGCTATTTTGCCATCGCAGCGGGCGAAAAAAGTAATCTCACATTGAGCAGTCCCACAAACATCTGGTTTGAAAAGCTGTCGATTGAGCTTCCCAGCGGCAAGATCAGGCCCGTGGTTTCTGGTTGGCAATGGCCTGACGCATTTGACGGCATCGATACGAAAACCGCGAATAAGATACTGGATGTGATCACTCAAGGTGTGGATGGGGATAAAGACCTTCCCTATTCGTTGATAGGCAAGATCAGGGGCGTTCACATTGCAGTAAATAAAGTCATCGAAAGATCTGACGGCCAAAGTCGAGCAATCGCAAAAAAGTGGCTTTTGGGCCCTCAAACTTATCTCGAAGAAATCGAATTTGAAGGCCCTGATCGCAAAACCGCGAAAGGCCTGAAAGTCGTGGATCGGCCCGGTGAAATTATCGACTGGGAGGCAATGTAAATAATGAACGAATTTGTCCCTAAAACTACCCACGAATATCAGTTGCGGGAGCACAATCATTTGCTCCCGCACTGCTCCCACAACTCCCGCAAAAATGGCTGCGGGGGGAGCACTTGGCCCCTTAATGTAAAACAGCTCCCGCACGCAATTACTGGAGTATGCGGGAGGTCCCGCACTTACTCCCGCAAGTGCGTGGGATTCGGGAGCAGCTTTTTCATCAAAAAAGGACCGACGCACCGATGCGGAAATGGACCCCAAAACCACCACATTCTTCCTGGAAAAAAGGGACCTGAAAATGACTGAGGTGCCCAAAGACCCAAAGTTCAAACCCGTTAACATTTTGCGGGGGTGTGTGGCCCTGATAGATGTGCCCTTAGAGCTGCCAAACCTAATGACGGGATTGGAACGGCGTAGGGCGCAGGGACGGCTATGGCGGCAACTTGGCGGGAGAAATTATGTGGCCAGACGCCTTGGGGTCAAAGGTCCGAGTCTTGGTCACACCAGTAGAGGGGCCGGAGGGATTGCGCCAAAGTATCTCGCGGTCATTTGCCAGATCGCCCATGAAGTGGAAAGACGCACAAGCAAGAAAGTTCCGATTCCGCTTGGGTTGTTTGGCATGTCTGCGCAGGAGGCGAACCACGAACAGGCGGCTTCAGCGAAAGCATATCGTGAATC
>JAADIJ010000050.1 GCA_013151335.1 Alphaproteobacteria bacterium
CCGAGATCGACGGCATGAATGTGGTTGATGCGGATGATACCGGCGACAATAACGAGCCGATTATCGGCTTTTCCGAGCCTCTCGCGTCGGGTGCATCCCAAGCTGAGGCGCAACCCAGCGATCAGCCCACGACCGAGGAAACTGCCGCTGACCCGCAGGATCAGGAATGGGCCGAGCATCAAGAAGCCGAAGCCGAGCAGGATCGCAAGGACGAGGCTGCCGATGAGGATGGCGCAGTAGATGACGCCGAGGACGAGACCTCAGAGCAGGAGGCCGATGATGCCGCCTCCGAAAACTCCGAGATCGAATCTGTGGCCCAAGAGGACGAGCAAGAAGAAATCCGTCCCCGACGCAAGCCCCGCCCTCGGCGCTATAAGATTCAAGAAGTCATAAAAGTCCGTCAGATCCTGCTCATACAGGTGGTTAAAGAAGAGCGTGGCAACAAGGGTGCGGCCCTGACCACCTATCTTTCGCTGGCCGGTCGCTACTGTGTTTTGATGCCCAATACAGCGCGCGGTGGCGGGATTTCCCGCAAGATTACCAACGCGCCGGACCGCAAGAAACTCAAAGAAATTGCCAACGAGATCGAAGTACCGGAAGGTGCTGGTCTGATCATTCGCACCGCCGGTGCCAAGCGCACCAGATCGGAAATCAAGCGCGATTACGACTATCTTTTGCGCCAGTGGGAACAGGTGCGTGACCTGACCCTGAAATCCATCGCCCCCGCGCCGATCTATGAAGAAGGCAGCCTGATCAAACGCTCGATCCGCGACCTTTACAACCGCGAGATCGACGAGATTTTAATCGAGGGCGAGGCTGGCTATCGCATGGCCAAGGACTACATGAAAATGTTGATGCCGAGCCACGCCAAAAACGTGAAGCTCTACACCGATCCGCTGCCGCTTTTCGCGCGTTTTCAGGTCGAGGGCTATCTCGGCGGCATGTTCAACCCGACGGTTCAATTGCGTTCGGGCGGCTATATCGTCATCGGGGTGACCGAGGCGCTGGTGGCCATCGACGTCAACTCGGGGCGCGCCACCAAAGAAGGCTCGATCGAGGAGACCGCGACCAAAACCAATCTGGAAGCTGCCGAGGAAGTTGCTCGACAACTCCGCCTTCGCGACCTCGCGGGTCTGATCGTGATCGACTTCATCGACATGGAAGACCGGCGCAACAATCTTGCGGTGGAAAAACGCATCAAAGACCGGCTGAAAACCGACCGTGCGCGCATTCAGGTCGGGCGGATTTCCGGCTTTGGCCTGATGGAAATGTCGCGCCAACGCTTGCGCCCCGGCATGATCGAGGCCACGACCGCGCCCTGCCCCCATTGTCACGGCACCGGCCTGACCCGATCTGACGACAACCTGTCGCTAGCCATTTTGCGCGAGCTTGAAGAAGAAGGCGTGCGCAGACGGGCGCGCGAGGTGCTGGTAACCGCACCAATCGCGATTTCCAACTACCTTCTCAATCAAAAGCGCGACCATATCGCCATGATCGAAAGCCGGTATGGCTTGTCGGTTCGCATCGAGGCCAGCGCCACCCTGATCAGCCCCGACTATGTGGTGGAGCGACTGAAATACGCGACCCGTTCCGTTCCGGCCGCCTCTGCCGAGGTTGTCTCGATGGAGACGTCGCTGATTGATCCGCCAACAAATATGCAGCAGACCAATACGCAGCAGGAAAATACGCAGCAATCGGACAACCAGCCCGCACCGAATGGTGAAGGCGACGAAGACGGCGCGCCCAAGAAAAAGCGGCGACGCAGACGGCGGCGCGGTGGCCGGGGTCGCAATGGCTCCGGCGAGGGTCAGGCCAATAATGGTGAGCAGGTCAATAACGGCGAGCAGACTGAAACGTCTGTGGCAGGCCAACCTGCCGAGGCCGAAGCGCCCGAGGCACAATCCGTTGATGCAAAACCAACCGAGGTCGTCGCGGACCGCGCAGAGACAACGTCTGTACCAGCGCCTGCGCCAACCGATACGCCCGAGATCGACGAGGCGGCAAAGCCCAAAAAGCGCACGACCAAACGCGCGTCGGCGAAGAAAGCCAAGGCAGAGGCCAGCGATCAGGTCGAGCCTGAGCAAGTCGCGGCATCTGAGGACCAGGAAAAGCCAACGCCCAAACCACGGGCGCGGCGCAGTCGTAAAAAGGCCGATACGGAGGCTCCGACAGATGATGGCGCGACCGTTCAGGCAAGCGATGAGACCAAAAGCGAAGAGGCCAAGAAACCGTCCGCACCAAAACGTCGCCGTGCGCCCGCCAAGCCAAAAGCCGAACCGGTAGACGCCACTCCAGAGGTTGAGCCGGAGGTTAAGCCAGAGGTTATGGTGATCGAAAACGCGCCCGAAAAGGTCGCCGCGAGTGCCGAACCTCAAGCCGCGCAAGAGGCTCCGACATTGGAGCCCGCCCTGCGCGCGAGCGAGCCGGAAGCTCCGGCAAAGCCCAAACGGCGCGGCTGGTGGTCACGCGGCTGACACGCCTGAAAACTCAAAATAAAGCCCCTACCTCCACAGGTTGGGGCTTTTTGCGTTTAGCTTTGCCGCCGGGCCATAAACACCTCAAGCCTGCGCAGTCCCTCGGCGATATCCCTGCTTGATCCTGCATAGGAAAATCGCAAGCTCTGATGGCCGCGCTTTGGGTCAAAATCAAGGCCGGGCGTGACCGCTACACCGGCCTCCTCCAAGATTTGGCGCGCCAGCGCAGCGCTGTCATTGGTGATGCCTGAAACGTCGGCATAGATATAAAACGCGCCGTCCGGGGGCGCGATCCGCTCAAAACCGGCCTTGGGCAGGCCTTGCAACATCAAGTCGCGATTATGGGCGTACCCCGCCAAATTGGCGGCCAGTTCGTCCTTGCAATCCATCGCGGCGAGGGCGGCGATCTGGCTTGCATGCGGGGCGCAAATGAACATGTTTTGCGCCAGCCGCTCGAATTGGCGCACATGGCTCTCGGGCAGCACCATCCAGCCGATACGCCAGCCCGTCATGGAGAAATATTTGGAGAACGAGTTGATCACCACCACGTCATCACTGATCTCCAAAGCAGAGATTGCGCGGCTATCATATTGAATTCCATGATATATTTCATCAGAAATAAACGCGATATCCCGATCATGGCAGGTGGCGATAAGCGCCTCTAAAGCGGTGCGATCAAGCATGGTTCCAGTTGGATTAGCGGGCGAAGCCACCAGCAAACCGGCCAAATCGGGCAAGGCGCTCACATCATCAGGGGTGGGCTGAAACCGGTTTTGCGCATGAGTTTCAATCGGCACCGGCTCCAGACTTAGCGCTTTTAGCGTGTTGCGATAGCTGGGATATCCGGGATCGCCCACGGCCACGCGCTCGCCCTGATCAAACAGCGCGGTAAACGCCAGTTGGAACCCCGCCGAAGAGCCCGCTGTCACCAATATACGCTCAGGAGCCACATCGACATCGTACCATTCGCGATAAAGCTGCGAAATTCTCGCGCGCAAATCAGGTCGCCCCTGCGCCACCGTATAGCCGAGCGGATTTTCCATCATTGCCGCGTTCAACGCCGCGAGCGCACCCTTTGGGGCAGAGCTTGCCGGTTGCCCGACCTCCATGTGAATGATCACGCGACCCTCGGCCTCTTTTTGCCGCGCCGCCTCCATCACATCCATCACGATAAAAGGATCAACGTCGCTGCGTCTTGATATTCGCATGAAAATATTCCTAAACTCAGGCTGTTTGGTCGGTTGTTTCAGGACATAAGGAGAAGGTCAATGGCGCGTATATCCTTGCTTGAACGCGGGCAGAACTGGCGCAGGATCGGTCTCTTTGCGCTTGCTGCGAGTTTGGCGACAGCAGCGCTTCCGGCTCAGAGCCAGAGCCTTATTCGCGATGCAGAGATTGAGAAAACCCTCAGCCTGATCGCGCGGCCCATATTCAAGGCGGCAGGTGTCAACCCAAGCTCGATCGAGGTTTTGGTGGTCAATGATCCGTCGCTCAACGCATTTGTGGTTAATAACCGTGCGATTTTCCTCAACTCTGGCCTGATCACCCGCCTGAAAACCATCGGCATGTTGCAAGCGGTGATCGGCCACGAGCTGGCCCATATCACCAGCGGCCATTTGATCAGACGCACCATCAACCAGCAATCGGCCTCGACCGCGATTGGCATCGGTTTGTTGCTGGCGACGATTGCGGCGGCGAACGGCAACGGGCAAGCGGCCGGAGGGATCGCCGCCGGGGTTGCTGGCTCGGCAATCGGCAAATATCTGGCCCACACCCGCGCCGAGGAAACCACCGCCGATCAGATCAGCGTGCGTTACATGGTGCGGGCCGGAGTTGACCCCAAAGCGGCGCTTGACGTGATGGAGATTTTTCGCGGCCAAGAGGCACTGACGGCTGGTCGGCAAGACGCCTATGCGCGCACCCACCCCATGAGTTCAGCGCGAATTCGCGCACTCAAGGGTCAGATCGCTGCCTATGGCGGGGGCAAAATTACCGCGTCGCCGACCCTTCAATATTGGCACGCGCGCATGGTCGCCAAGTTCAAAGGGTATTTTGGAAACCCCGCCTATGTCCTTCGCAATATCAAAAAAGGCGACCGATCCGAGGCGGCGAGGTTGACCCGCGCTATGGCCTATTACCGCCAAGGACGGACCAAATCTGCCGTGGGCGAGATCAACGCTCTGCTGGTGAAACGCCTCAACGACCCCTATTATTATGAGCTAAAGGGCCAAATCCTGCTAGAGGGAGGTCGAGTGACAGCCAGCATCAACGCCTACAAAACCGCCGTTTCGATCCTCCCCAAACAGTCGCTAATTCTGGCGGGATACGGGCGCGCACTTCTGTCGCTCAAAAGCAAATCGGGCAATCGCGCGGCCCTGAAAGTGCTGCGCAAAGCCCGCCAGATCGACCCGCGAGACCCGCATATGCTGCGCGATCTCGCCGTCTCTTGGGCCAAATCGGGCGATAACGGCATGGCCAGCCTTGTCACAGCGCAGAGGTATGCTTTATTAGGAAGGTTCAAAGACGCCAAGACCAACGCCACACGCGCCGAAGGGTTATTGCCCCGAGGCTCGTCAGGATGGCTGCGGTCTCAAGATATAATAGCGGCCTCAACAACCGCATTAGCAAAATAGGGAACCAAATTCATGCGCGCCAGCACTGCCAGCCTTTTGACAGCCTTTGGCCTTTTAGTCGCCTTTTGGGCCTATTCGTCTTTCACAACTCCGCCCGTGAGCCAGCCCGCCGGCGAGCAAACCGCCCAAACCGCACCGCAGCAAAACCCAGCTTTTGACATCGCGGCCCTCAACGCCGAACAGCGCACGAGCTTGCGAAAAGAAGTGCGCGACTATCTTTTGGACCAGCCCGAGGTCTTGATGGAGGCAATCGCCGTCCTTGAAAGTCGTCAAAAACAACAACAGGTCCAAAGTGATGTCGATCTGATCGCGGCCAATAGCGCCGAGATTTTCAACGATGGTTATTCGTGGAGTGGCGGCAATCCCAATGGCGACATTACTTTGGTAGAGTTTCAGGACTATCGCTGCGCCTATTGCCGCCGCGCCCATAACGAGATCAAAGAGCTGGTCGCAAGCGATGGCAATATCCGTCTGGTGGTGAAAGAATTTCCGATCCTTGGCGAACAATCGACCCTGTCCTCGCGCCTTGCCGTGGCCACGCTTCATAAGGCAGGACCGGATGCCTATACCAAACTGGCCGATATTCTGATCAGGTTTAAGGGCAATTTGACCGAAAATAACATGACCGGAATCCTCAACAAGCTCGGCCTAGATGCGCCGACCATACTGGCCTATATGAACGACGATGCCGTGAAGGGCCAAATCGGCAAAGGCCACGCGCTGGCCTCAAAGCTCAACATCACCGGAACCCCGACTTTCGTGGTCGGAGGCGAGATGCTGCGGGGCTATGTTCCCTTGGCCAAGATGCGCGAAATTATCAAAGGCGTGCGTACGGATCGCAGTTAATCGGTAAAATCGGGAATTCGCGCCCGAAAATAGACCCGAAGTGCTTTTCTCGGGCAGGTTTTATGTGTACTGAACTATATCATGGGCAAGCCTGCTGAGCCGGGCGCGCAAATTATTCACCGAGGGTTCCATGTCAAAAAGAGACCATGATGCAGACGTGTCATTTGTTCAGGCGCTTGCAGAGTTGCTGCGCAAAAATGATCTGACAGAGTTGGAGGTGTCGCGCGAATACGGCACGGATGATACGCTGAACGTTCGGGTGGCACGCCAGATCATTGCCGCTCCGATTTTGGCTCCGGCTCCGATGGCTGCCCCTGTGGCCGCAGCGTCAGTTGCACCGACAGCGGCGCCCGCGCCTGTCGATGATGACCCCGCCCAGCATCCTGGCGCGGTAACTTCGCCCATGGTTGGCACCGCCTATTTGCAACCCGAACCCGGCACGCCGGCATTTGTCAGCGTTGGCGACAAGGTTGTCGAGGGGCAAACCGTCTGCATCGTTGAAGCGATGAAAACCATGAACCAGATCCCTGCGACCCACGCAGGCACGGTCAAACGCATATTGATTGAAGACGGCGCACCGGTTGAATTTGGCGCGCCTCTGATCATCATCGAATAGGTGGCCGGGAATATGGCCATGTTTTCAAAAGTCTTGATCGCCAACCGCGGCGAAATCGCCCTTCGCATCATCCGCGCCTGCCAAGAGCTTGGGGTGGCGACCGTTGCCGTCCACTCCACCGCCGACGCTGACGCGATGCATGTGCGCATGGCCGATGAAAGCGTGTGCATCGGCCCGCCATCAAGCACCGACAGCTATCTTTCCATACCGGCGATCATTGCCGCGTGCGAAATCACCGGGGCCGAGGCGATCCATCCGGGCTATGGCTTTTTGTCCGAGAACGCCAATTTCGTGCAAATCATCGAAGATCACGGCCTGAAATTCATCGGCCCTTCTGCCGAGCATATCCGCCTGATGGGCGATAAAATCACCGCCAAAGAGACCATGCGCAACCTCGGGGTTCCGTGTGTTCCCGGCTCACCCGGCGGTGTGCCGACGCTGATTGAGGCCCATAAGGTCTCCGACGAAATGGGCTTTCCCGTGATCGTCAAGGCGACCGCTGGTGGGGGTGGTCGCGGCATGAAGCTGGCGCGCACCAAGGCTGATCTTGACGAAGCGTTTCGCACTGCACGCTCGGAATCCAAGGCCGCTTTTGGCAATGACGAGGTCTATATCGAGAAATACCTGACCCTGCCGCGCCATATCGAAGTGCAGGTTTTTGGCGATGGCAACGGGCGCGCTGTGCATCTGGGCGAGCGCGATTGCTCGTTGCAGCGGCGACATCAAAAGGTGATGGAGGAGGCCCCCGGTCCCTCAATCGACGCTAAAACCCGCGCGTGTATTGGCAAGACCTGCGCCGATGCCGTGGCCGAGATCGGCTATTCGGGTGCCGGAACCATCGAGTTTCTCTATGAGAATAACGAGTTTTATTTCATCGAAATGAACACCCGTCTTCAGGTCGAACATCCAATCACCGAGGCGATTTTCAACGTCGATCTGGTGCGCGAGCAACTGCAAGTGGCGGCTGGCCTGCCCATGACCTTTGAGCAAGACAAGCTTAAGATCATCGGTCACGCCATCGAGGTGCGCATCAATGCCGAGCGTCTGCCGAATTTTACCCCATGCCCGGGCAAGGTCACCGCGTTTCACGCCCCCGGAGGGCTGGGCGTTCGCACCGACAGCGCACTCTATCAGGGCTATTCAATCCCG
>JAADIJ010000030.1:0-7665 GCA_013151335.1 Alphaproteobacteria bacterium
GCAGACGCAGCGGCGGTCACGGTGGAGGCCACGGTGGATGCCAAGGCGGTAACGCGCAGGAGCATCAACACGGCGGCCAAGGGCAGGAACAGCCCGAGCCACGCAAAGACGGGGCCACGGCATCTGGCGAAAAAACCATTCCGACCAGCATCCCGCCTACTGCGCGCAAGGACAGCTGACACGTCGGCGTGGGGCGCATGAAAATGATGCGGACTGACGGAAAGGGGCATGACATGACCGACAACAATATTGGTTTTACCGGGGTTGGGGATGAGCCTGATGCTCCCGATCCCCTCGCCTCCCCCGGCGGCCCTCTGAGCAAAGCGTCGGCCTTGGTGTTGCGGGCAGCATTTACGCGGATCATTCGCACCGGAACGCTGGAGCTTTGCCTGCCCGACCGGCATGTGCTGCGCTTTGGGACTGGTGGACCGATCGTCGCCATTGCCATCCATGATTGGCCGACCGTGCGCCGGATCGCCATCAACCCCGATCTGGCCTTGGGCGAGGCCTATATGGATGGCCGTCTCAGCGTGACGCGCGGCGATATATATGCGTTTCTCGACCTTTGCCTCTCGAATATAGGTCTTGGCAGCGGTCATTGGGCCCACCAGTTGCAGCAGCGCCTGCGCCGGATGGGGCGCCGCTTCATGATGCATAATCCGGTGGGGCGGGCGCAACGCAATGTCGCCCATCATTATGACCTGTCCGACGATCTCTATGATCTCTTCCTTGATCCCGAGCGGCAGTATTCCTGCGCTTATTTTGAAACCCCCGAAGACAGTCTGGAAACGGCGCAGATACGAAAGCTGGACCATATCGCGGCCAAGCTGCATCTAGCGCCCGGCCAAAAGGTGCTTGATATCGGCAGTGGCTGGGGCGGGCTGGCCCTGTCGCTGGCCCGGCGCGCGGATGTGGATGTCACCGGGGTGACCCTGTCGGTCAAGCAGCAGCACTATGCCGAAGCGCGCGCCATGCGCGAAGGCCTGTCCGAGAAGGTGCATTTCGCGCTGCGCGACTACCGCCATCAGCGCGGACAGTTCGACCGGATCGTGTCAGTCGGCATGTTCGAGCATGTGGGGGCGGCGTATTACCCCGAATATTTCTCCAGAATTGCCGATTTGCTGGCCGAGGACGGGGTCGCGCTGGTTCACACCATCGGCAGCGTGATCGAGCCGGCCGCGCCGCATCCCTGGATCCGTAAATACATCTTTCCGGGCGGCTATATTCCCTCGCTGTCGGAAATTATGCCGGTCATCGAAAAAAGTGGCCTGATCGTTGCCGATATCGAGGTTCTGCACCTGCATTATGCCGAAACGCTCAAGGCGTGGCGGCAGCGTTTTCTGGCCAACCGCGACCAAGTCAAAGCGCTTTATGATGCGCGTTTTTGCCGGATGTGGGAATTCTACCTTGCCGTCTGCGAAGCCTCTTTTCGCTACGGCGGGCTGGCGGTTTTCCAGATCCAGCTGACGCGCAAGATCGGGGTACTGCCGATGATCCGAAACGATATTTCAGACGCCGTGCGCGGATAGCTCCGAAGCTGATGGCGCAATATCCGGAAACTGAAACTCCGATAACCTGATCCTGAAACAAACCTTGCTGAACGCGGCCAGGATCGCACTGGCCAGCCAAGGCAGGGCCGCGTAAAATACGCAGGAGGAAAACCGCCGGGGAAAAACGTGCAGGCTTACGCCCTTATGTAGCTCAGATTTGTTATAATTCTCCCGATCCAGGAATTTTCAACCTCCCGGATCGGGGTATTTCATGCGGTTATAGCCGCGCTTTAGTGATGCGCGTGTTCTTCCTTGTGACCGCCGCAACATCCGCCACCCGAGGCGGCTTGGCTGGCGTGTTTATGCCCGTTCCCACCACAGCAGCCACTGGCTTCGTCGCTTGCTTCGTGCTTGTGCTCGCTATCATCGGCGTCGGTTTTTGCAACGAGGAACATGCCGCATTTAGGGCATTTTCCCGGCTCGCTGCTTTGCACTTCGGGGTGCATTGGGCAGGTGTAGACGGTTTCGCCCGAGGCCTCGGACGCCGCGCTTTTATTCTCGGATATCATGTTTTTTGTCTCCTATCGACTTGATTGGGTTTAGGGGTGGTGTGATGTGATGCGCCCGGCTCATGGGCGTGGTTGCCTGCGGTTGTGGTTCGGGCTCAGGTGGCTTTTCTGGCAAAATAGTTAAACAACGGGGCGAAGATCACCGCGGCGAACCAGCCGTAGAGAAGGGTTTCGGCCAGTCCCAGCAGGAAACTGGAAATGCTGATCCAGCTGACCCACGGCAATAGCGGCAACCAGGCCTTGTTCATGGCAACGGAGGGAAAGACCAGATCGAACGCGACGCAGAGTGTGAAGGTGATGGCAAGAAAAAGGCCAAGGCTCCAGCCCAATGCGGCGATCGGGATATGAGGCGTGTTTCGTGTTGCGGTTTGCGCGGTCATGATATCCATCCTTTCCTCAATGTGCCCGCCGAATTTTGCATTCGCGGCACCTCTGTAGCTGTAGACGTCCAAAACGGGAAACCATTACAGGATTTTTCGCACAGTGTCCAAAGGTCGCGTTTCAAGGACGCGGCGCGACTTCTTCCCCCGGTGCGCAGGAGCAATCCTCGAAATCATCCTCGCAGCAAAACCCGCAATGGCCCAGCAGCCGGTCGCGCAAAACAACCCGCGCCCGGTGCAGCCGAACGGCGAGCGTCCCCTGAACCACCCCCAGACCTGCGGCGACCGATTTCCGGCTGCCTTCCTCGATATCGATCTTGCGAATGAGATTGGCGTCAGCCGGGCGCAGCTCGGGCACCAACTCTTGCACACAGGCGCAGATATGGGCAAAAGTTTCCGAGGCATCGATGGAGGCCTGCGCCTCCTTTGGCTCCATCGCATAAGCTTCGCCCAGCCGCTCGCGTCGGCCATTTTTGCGGTAAAAATCATTGAGCGACGAGCGCAGGATCGAATAAAGCCAGGCATCCATCCGCTCGACATCGCGCAGCTGATCCCCACACGCCAACACGCGAATACAAAAGTCCTGCAACACGTCCTCGGCATCGGCGGTATTGCCAAGGCGCTTTATCAGAAATCCCAAGAATGCTTTGCGGTCGCTAACCAGCGCGTGGTTCAAACTAGCGGGTATTTGCGAGGCCTGCCTGTCATCTGGCTTTTGATGTTCCATCTGTCCTACCCTTATTCCTGTCTGATCAAGCGTGTTTAGAAATTGATACGCCCACCACGGCGGAAAACACCTAGGCGAGCTTATACCAATAATTTGGAGGTTCATAGCTGCAGCGAAATCCCGGGTGGTCTTGATGATCCATGCAGCGACACCGGCGTTGATCAAGTCCCGTAGGCCGCCAGAAACATATCGACACCGCTGGTCACAATATGGCTAATTTCGTCTCTCGAAGGGGGGTCAGAGGCATGGCAGAACAGGCGCGCGCGCAGAATCCCGGCGATGAAAAGTTCGAATAACTGGAAGGCGGCGAGCTCGATATCCGGGGTGGTCAGCAGGCCTGATGCGCTCGCCGCCTTCAGGTAGTCGACAAGGATTTGATGCCCCCGCAACGGACCTTTGTCAAAAAATCGTTTACCCAGCGAAGGCATGCGCGCGGCGACCGCAATCACCGTTCGCTGGGCGCGCACCACCGGCTCTGAACAAAGCTGCTCGGACAGAGCACACCCAAAGGCAATCAGCGTCTCGCGCAACTCTTCGGTGGATGCGACGACTTGCGCGTCTTCATCCGCGTCGGTCTTGTTGCGAAGCGTGCGATAGAGATTGGCAAACAGTTTGCTGCGCTCGTCGTCAACCAGCGCCTCGAACAGCTCTTCCTTATTGGCAAAATAGACATAAACGGTTCCTTTGGAGACGCCTGCGGCTCGGGTAATGTCGTTCATCGAGGCCGCGTCAAACCCCATCTCGGTGAAAACACGCCGCGCCCCGTCAAGTATTTGCTGGTGTTTTCGCGGATTTCGGCCTGCTTGGCTTTTGTCGCCATCCGGTGCCCCGCAGGAGGAACGGGCGTGTTGGGGCGGCTCAGTAGGTGTGGCGGGAGATTTGGCGCTTTTCATAGGCAAAACTTTCAAACTGAACCGTTCGGTTCTGCTTGAATATTACCCAACGAATCGGGTAACGCAAGAAAACAAACCGAACCGTTCGGTTTTGGTTAGGGGATATCCCTCATGCCGAGCAACGACACGGCAAGAAAAAAACAGGCTTGATGCGCGAATATGCACATGATCGCGTTGATTAATCCGGTTGGCGGAACTGCAAGAGGACCACTTGAATGAAACGACTAAAACTTATAGCGGTCCTTGTCCTGGTCGGCGCGATTGCCGGTGCGTTGGTGGTTTGGTGGGATTACAAGACGGTTTTCCCAAGCACGTCGGACGCCTATATTCAGGCCAATATCATCAGCGTTGCAGCCCAGGTTCCGGGGCAGGTCAAGCGGGTCGAGGTGCAAAACTATCAGTTCGTCAAGGCCGGACAGGTGTTGTTCCTGCTCGATGACAAGAATTTCCGCGACGCCGAAACCGGCATTCAAACGCAGGTCAAGACATTGCGCGATGCAAGCGGTACGTTCGTGCGCCAGATCAATGCGGCCAAGGCGGCGGTGGTGTCGGCAAACGTGGCGTTGCAGACGGCCGACGACTCTTTGGAGCGCAACCGCATCCTGTTTCAAAAGGGAGACATAGCCCGCGCGCGGCTTGACCAGTCACAGGCGGGGGCGGCGCGGGCCCAGGCCGGGGCCGATGCGGCGACAGCGCGACTGGCTGCGGCGCGTTCAACGCTGGTGGCTAACCGCGAGCAGTTGACCGCAGCGCAAGCGCAACTGAAAACCGCGCGCCAAAATCTGGCCTATACCACCGTGACCGCGCCTGCCGATGGCTGGATCGCCAATTTGCGCTTGCGCCAAGGGGCGGTGGTGGGGGCTTATATGCCGCTGTTTTCACTGGTCGAAAACAGCGCTTGGTGGCTTGAGGCCAATTTCAAAGAGACCGATCTTGCGCGTATTCGCGACGGCCAGCCCGCAACCGTGTCGATTGACCTGTTTCCGGGGGTGAAGTTTCAGGCCAAAGTCTCGGCTATCGGTGCGGGTTCGGGGGCGACGTTTTCACTGTTGCCGCCCGAGAACGCCACCGGCAACTGGGTCAAGGTTACGCAACGCTTTCCGGTGCGCCTGTCGATCGAGCGGGGCACGCGTGACCTTCGCGTCGGGGCCAGCGCGACCGTGACCATCGACACGCTGAACGGGGAAACTCCGTGGTGGATGGTCTGGAAATGAGCAAGCCTCCGGCTTCAACTCCGGCTTCAGCGGCACCGGTGGCTTCCCCGGTGGACAAGGTGCATCCGGCGCTGGTGATCGCGGTGGTCATGAGCGCTATTTTGGAAGTTCTCGACAGCACTATCGTCAACGTGGCGCTGCCCCATATCCAGTCTGCTTTTGGCGCAACCAATGACCAGATCACCTGGATTTTGACCAGCTATATCGTATCGGCGGTGGTGGTGATGCCGCTGACCGGCTATATGGCGCGCCGGATCGGGCGGCGGCGGCTGATCCTGACCTCCGTGATCGGGTTTACGGTGTTCTCGATGCTGAGCGGCATGGCGTGGAGCCTATCCTCGATGACCGCGTTCAGGCTGGGGCAAGGCGTGTTCGGGGCGTTCCTGATCCCGCTGTCGCAGTCGATCCTTTTTGATGCCTTCCCGCGTGAAAAACGTGGGCAGGCGATGGCGATGTTCGGGCTGGGAGTGGTGGTGGCGCCGGTGCTGGGACCAACCATCGGCGCCTTGCTGACCGAATATTTCTCGTGGCGCATGGTATTTTTCGTCAACCTGCCGATTGCCGCGCTGACGCTGCTTTTGCTGGCGGGGGAGTTGCCCGCCGACAAGCCCGAGAAGGTACGCACCGACTGGGGCGGGCTGATCCTGCTGGCATTGGCAATCAGTGCGCTGCAATTCATGCTGGATCAGGGGCAAATGCGCGACTGGTTCTCTTCGCATATGATCCAGACGGCGCTGGTGGTGGCGCTGGTGGCGGGTAGCTTCTTTTTCGTTCGTGGCTGGTTCAAGGGCGACAATATTATCGATTTGCACCTGTTTGCGGACGGCAATTACACATGGGCCAGCCTGATCATCGCCGGGTTCGCGGTCTCGCTGTTTGGCGCGATTGCTATCCTGCCACTGTTTGTGCAGGGTTTGCTGGGCTATCCGGTGCTGTTTGCCGGCTATTTGTTCATTCCGCGCGGGCTGGCGGCAGGGTTTTCGATGGTTATCACCGGGGCGGTGCTGGTGCATCGGTTTGACCGGCGCTATCTGGCGGCGGCGGGACTGGTGTTGACGGCGGCGGGTAATTTCATGCTTGGGGTCCTCAATCTTGATGCCGGATTTTGGCAATTGGCGTGGCCGGGAGTGGTCTCCGGTTTCGGAATGGGCCTTGTATTCGTGCCACTCTCGACCTTGGCGTTCGAGAATATAAGCCACGCGCGTCAGAACGAGGCCTCGGGTCTTTACGGGGTCACACGCCAGTTGGGCTCATCTATTGGCATCGCGGTGGTCGGGGCTGAACTGGTGCGCCGGATGGCCACCGACACCGCCCTGCTTGGCGTGAAAGCGTCGGTGTTTAATCCCGCCGCATGGAGCTATCTTGCCCCCCTCGGCCTAACCCCGCAAAGCACCCAAGGCGTGGCCTTTCTGACGATCGAGGTCCAACGGCAGGCGGCAATGATGGCTTATAGCGAAATGTTCAACTGGCTCGGATGGGTGGCGGTGCTGCTATTGCCGCTGCTGATGTTCATGAAAGCTCCGCCAACCAGCACGGCGTGAATCTTTGTCCTCGTTGTATTTGCGCGTGATCCGGCATCGCTGCTCCTGCGTCATCTGGAGTATTTCAGATACCGCGGCCTCGCGACACGACCTGCACAAAAGCGGACCGATTGCTGCGCGCAGGTGATGTCAGAAACTTTCCGGTGTTACCAACAAGATGGCGCGCATGAACTGGCCATGCTGGTGTAGAAGGGTGACTACCGGCAAGATTATAAGGTTCCGGCAGAAATAACGGAAAATCCCGACCCGGACCTTCGCCAAGGCCAGGATTGGGTGCAGTTTAGCAGATCGGAGATATATAAGGGTCAGGACCCCTGTTTCAAGTTACCGAGATAATGTCATATCTGGTCAGGCTACAGCCATTTTTGCAACACACGCGTGCCATTGTCATGCAGGATTGCCCGTCGGTCCCGGTCCGAAATACGAGCCCGCTTGACCGCCTCCAATTGCCATTCGCTTTTATAGATCGGATTATCAGTGCCGAACAAGATATTTTCGGACCCGAAACAAGCCACCGCAGCCGTAATCGCGATCGGTCCCATGGATGAACAATCCACCAATACGGATGAATTTCGAACGCGATCGGATGGCAATATTGGCTCGTGTGTCCGCAATCTGGAGGTATAGTCCATGCGCTCTACCACCAACGGTAACGTGCCACCCATGTTTGCTACATGCAGCGCGAAACCCTGATATTTATCAGGGAATCCACCCCACAGAAGGGTAACCATCGCCGCCGCTATCTGATGCTGAATCTCCAACTGCCTGCGTGCCATAATGCTGTCGGGATAGCGGTTGGTTCCCACAGCATCCATCGCCTCGACCTCGTCAGGGCGCCGGCCTGGGTGGAG
>JAADIJ010000030.1:7743-8362 GCA_013151335.1 Alphaproteobacteria bacterium
AATTGATCGGCACAATTGCCCCGATCAGCCCAAGCTCACGGCGTGCGCGTCGATATTCTTGCGCTACCAGTTGGACGTCGTCGAACGGCAGCGAGGCCAGCCCCGTGAACCTATCGGGGTTTCTCTTTGCAGCAGCAGCCGTCGCGTCGTTAAACACACTCAACAGAGGCAGCGCCTCGGCTGCGGGTCGGCTGTCTAGTCCGAACAGGCATGGTAACGATAAAACTTGTGTCTGGATGCCATGTTTATCCATAAATTGCAGGCGTGCAGTAAGGTCGCTGAATATGTCGTCATAAGGCAAACCTCCCACGGGCATATGAAACTGCTCGCCCGCATCGGTCATCGCAATATGCGGAGGAACAGAGCGTTTGCGCAAAGCATTCGCCAACTCTTCGGGCACCCAATGAGCGTGGAAATCTACTGTCATGTCAGGTTTTCAGAAATGGATTTCCGGGTATCAACCTCGCTGAAATATCGGCATGGCAGCGGATCAATATCCGTCGCGGTGATCCGCAAAAACCGCGACTTCGCAGGCATGTTGATCGAATGCAGTTCTCCTACATCGTAAAATCCAGCTGTGCCAGACGTCTTACTGTAAGTTCTCACAGGTTTAGGCAGG
>JAADIJ010000116.1 GCA_013151335.1 Alphaproteobacteria bacterium
TCAGCCCCGACGATGATCTGGCGTTTGAGCGGGTTTTCAACACGCCAAAGCGCGGGCTTGGTGACAAGGCGATGCAGCAAATCACGGCGGCGGCGCGTCAAAACGGCGTGGCGCTGCTGGAGGGGTTGCGCATCGCGCTTGACGACCAGAGCCTTGGCGCGCGCTATCGCAAGTCTGCTGGTGCCTTGCTGGCCAATTTCGACCGCTGGCGCGCGGTTGCCCGTGATGGCGGTAATCACATCGAGCTGGCCGAGATGATCTTAGAGGAGAGCGGCTATACCGATCATTGGCGTCTTGAGAAAACGCCGGAGGCGCCGGGGCGGTTGGAAAATCTCAAGGAACTGGTCAAAGCGCTGGAGCAATTTGAAAACCTGCAAGGGTTTTTAGAGCATGTGAGCCTGATCATGGAAAACGAGCAGGAGGATGCCGCCGAAAAGGTCTCGATCATGACGCTGCACGCCGCCAAGGGGCTGGAGTTTCCGGCGGTATTTCTGCCCGGCTGGGAGGACGGTCTGTTCCCCTCGCAGCGCTCAATGGACGAAAGCGGTCTCAAAGGGCTGGAGGAGGAACGCCGCCTCGCCTATGTGGGCATCACCCGCGCTGAAACCTATTGCACGGTCTCGTTTGCCGCCAATCGACGGGTTTACGGCCAGTGGCAATCGGCCCTGCCATCGCGGTTTATTGACGAGCTGCCCGGTGATCATGTGGAGGTTCTGACCCCGCCGGGGCTTTATGGCGGCGGATACGGGGCGGCGGCTCCGGCGCGAGATGCTGGCAGCCAAGGGTCGGGCCTTGATCAACGGGTTGCCAAGGCCAATGTTTATAATTCTCCGGGCTGGAAGCGGATGCAGGCGCGCAGCGCGCAGCGGGGCTTGGGCCAGGCGCGCGAGGCCTGCCATGTGGTGATTGATATGGATGCGGTCGCAAGTTTTTCGCTGGGCGATCGGGTGTTTCACCAAAAATTTGGCTATGGCCTCATTACCGAGATCGAGGGTGACAAACTGTCGGTGCGCTTTGAAAAATCTGGCGAAAAGAAAGTCGTCGCAAGTTTTGTCAGCGGAGCCGACGATATTCCGTTTTGAATTTACGCGTGCGGTTTTTTTGTTGTGCCAAGCGCAAGCAGAATAGAAAACGGCGCCGCAAAGGGAGGATTGCGACGCCGTCTCTTTTTGTGAAAACCCGAGGGAGGGTAGGGTTTTCGCAATATCTCGTGGTATTAGTTATGTGCAGAGCCGATGGCCGCTTCCAGCGAGACGCGGTTAATATCGAACCGGCTGATGCCCAGATCACAGAGATCACGGTCTGACAAAGCCATCAACTCGTTGCGTGTGGCGCGATAAACAGCGTTACGTTTGCGAGTGCCAAAGAACGCGCGCAGAGTGCGCTGAACGGCTGCGCCGGGGTGGAAGATGTCGTTTGCGGCTGGGATTACATAAGCCATGGTGTTTTCCTATCGGATCGAAGTTTGCTGTCTCGGTGACCCCTATTTAAACCTTTGGGGTGAGCTGACAATCCGGAAAAATGGCATTTCCGATATGCAGAAAATGCATGGCTTGAGCGGCGGCCTTTGCGTTTAAAAAAACGCCGCCGCTCGAGGTGAAGAGATCGGCCTGATTACTTGGTTTCGGCGGGGCAGGCCTCTTTGTCCTTGACCGCAGAAGTCGTATTCTTGGCATTGGGGCAAAAAGCTTGCTGCCCTTCGATACGGAAATCACTGATCGCCTTTTGGCCAATATCCGACACCAGCCACTCTTCAAATATCCGCGCGAGTTTGACCTTGGTTTGGGGGTGACGCGCCGGGTTGATCAGGATGACGCCATAAGGGTTAAAGAGGCCGGGATCGCCGGAATAAAGCCGCACCAGATCGCCCTTGTTGCCAAACGTGATCCATGTGCCACGGTCGGTCATGGTGTAGGAATCCTTGATCCGCGACAGGTTCAAAGTCGCGCCCATGCCAGAGCCGGTCTGCATGTACCAACTGCCAGTCGGGTTGATGCCTGCCTGCGCCCAGATCTCCAGCTCTTTTTTGTTGGTGCCGCTGTCATCGCCGCGCGAGGCGAACAGGGATTTTGACTTGGCGATTTTCGTGAATGCCTCGACAACGTTTTTGCTGTTGGCGATCTTGGCTGGATCGCTTTTGGGGCCGACAATGACAAAGTCATTATACATGACGTCCAAACGGTCGATGCCATAGCCCTCGGCAACGAATTTGTTTTCCGACGGGCGGTGATGCACCAGCAACACGTCAGCATCGCCGTTGCGCCCGATCCGCAGGGCTTGGCCGGTGCCAACTGCGATAACATGTACGTCAATACCGGTTTGTGCGGTGAATTGTGGTAAAATAACCCCGAACAGGCCGGAATTCTGTGTGGATGTGGTCGAGGCGAGCGTAATGAACTTGTCGCCCGCATGCGCCATCTGCGCGAGCATAAGAGACAATAAAACAACGGTAATGCGGATCATAAGATGCCTTTCAGATAGTTTGCGGCTGCCTTGGTCGCAGGAGCATTAAGGAATTCAGGGGCCTGCGATTGCTCGACGAGCTGACCGTGGTCGATGAACAGGATGTCATCCGCCAACCGACGCGCCTGCGCGATATCATGGGTGGACAGATAAATTTTTGTACTCCCGCCTGAAATATTACGCAAGCTTTGCTCAAGCTCAAATGTCGAGGCCGGATCGAGGTTGGCGGCAGGCTCGTCCAGCAACAGCACCTTAGGTTCGCACACCATCGCACGCGCCAGCGCCAGACGCTTTCTTTCGCCACCAGACAGCGCCGCTGCCGGTTTATGGGCGGCATCGGTCAGGCGCGCCGCCTCCAGCGCGTTTTCCAACAATTGCCGCCGCTTTGGGCGGGGGATATTTTGCGCGATCAGCGGGAAAACCACGTTGCCGGCGACCGAGCGGCGCAAGATCGGCGTGGTCTGAAAAACAAAGCCTCGCGCGGCGCGATTTGTGTGCGCGGCAACCCCGTCCCATGTGATCGTGCCGAATGAGGGGTCAATCAACCCGTGCGCCGCACTCAGCAACAAGCTCTTGCCCGCCCCGTTTGGCCCCATGATCACGGTGATGCCGGGGCTGGTCACGCTCAGGTTTAGCGGGCCAAGCAAGGCCTCGCCATTGGCCGAAATCTCGACATTGTCAAACCGGAGATGGGGCGCGCTCACCGTGTCACCTCGTAGCGGCGGCCAAATAACGAGACCAGATGGATCGATGCGTTGATGGTAATCGCGATGGTCAACAGGACCGTTCCCAATGCCAGCGCCAGCTCCAGATTGCCTTTTGAGGTCTCCAGCGCGATGGTCGTGGTCATGACCCGCGTGACCCCGTCGATGTTTCCGCCAACCATTATGACCGCGCCGACCTCGGCCAGGGCGCGACCAATCCCCGCAAGCAAGGCGGTGACAACGCCGTAGCGCGCGTCCCAGATCAGGGTTCTCAGCTTCAGCCAACCGCCCGCTTCGACCGATAAAAGCAGCGCGTCATATTCCCGGCGCAGGGGTAAAACCGCCTCGCGCGTCAGGGCCAAAATGATCGGGGTGATCAGGATTGTTTGCGCGATAATCATCGCCGTTGGCGTGAATAACAGTCCAAGCTCGCCCAGAGGACCGGCGCGCGAGAGCAATAAATAAACGGATAAACCGACCACGACCGGCGGCAAAGCCAGAAATGAGGTCGACAGCACCACCAACACGCCGCGCATGGGAAACGACCAGATCGCCAGCGCCGCGCCAAGCGGAATACCGATCACCGCCGCCAAAAAGCTGGCGGTCAGACTAACGTAAAGGGACAGGCCAATGATCTGCATCAGGTGCGGATCGCCCTGCACAACCAGCATCCATGCCTGTGTCAGCATTTCCATACGTGCCTCTGAAAAATATTAGACAGCCCTTGTCCTCGGTTGCTTTTTACACAAAGTAAAGCAGTGGCCCTGTCAAGGGGAAACGTTGAAATCAAGCTCAAAAACGGGGTAGCTCTTATGGCTGTTACACAAGACCAAATTCTGGCGGCGCTCACTAAAATAGAGCTGGCGGATGGTGGCAACATCGTTTCGCGCGATATGGTGCGCGCTTTGTCGATCGAGGGCGAGACGGTTCGGTTTGTGCTGGAAGTTCCCGCCGAGCATGGCCCAGCGATGGAGCCTGCGCGCGCCGCCGCCGAAAGGCTGTTGGTGCGGCTGCCCGGTGTGACCAAGGCCTCGGTTATCCTGACGGCGCATGTGAGCGCGCCTAAGTCGGCTCCTCCGCCGCCAAACTTGCAATTCGGCGGACATCCAAAGCCGCAAAAGGGACCGGAGCGGGTTGCGGGCGTTGATCGCATCCTCGCCATTGCCTCGGGTAAAGGCGGGGTTGGTAAATCGACGGTTGCCAGCAATCTGGCGGTGGCGCTGGCGCGACAAGGGCGGCGCGTGGGCTTGCTTGACGCCGATATTTACGGGCCATCCCAGCACCGGATGATGGGGCTGAACAAACGTCCGGCCTCGCCTGACGGCAAGCAGATCATTCCGCTGAAGAACCACGGCGTGACGTTTATGTCGATGGGGTTGATGCTGAAAGAGGATGAGGCGGTCATCTGGCGTGGGCCGTTGCTGATGGGCGCGCTTCAGCAACTTTTGGGGCAGGTGGCGTGGGGCGAGCTTGACGTGCTGATCATCGATCTGCCCCCAGGCACCGGCGATGTGCAGCTAACGCTGGCGCAAAAAACCGTGGTGACGGGCGCGATTATCGTCTCGACCCCGCAGGATATTGCCCTTTTGGACGCGCGCAAAGCCATCAACATGTTCGTGAAGACCAACACGCCGGTGCTGGGGATGATCGAAAACATGTCGGTTTATATTTGCCCCAATTGCGGCAATGAGGATCATTTGTTCGGTCATGGCGGTGCTAAAGCCGAGGCTGACAAGCTTGGTCTGACCTTCCGGGGCGAGATCCCGCTCAGCGTTGAAATCCGTCTGGCCTCTGACAAGGGCGACCCGGTGGCGATTGGCGATGGTCCGGTGGCGAGTATTTATGCCGACATCGCCAAGGGGCTGATAGATGACGGGTTTGCCTGATCTGATCGATGGCTTGAAACGCCGTTTTGAAATAACGCCGGTGTGATTCGGCGTTATTTGCATAATTTGCTACAAATTTTCGATTAATTTATTGATAATCGCCTTTCAAATTTTTGATGTTCCTTATATGTTCTACAACAAAAGGGATCAGATGGGAGATTATGGGAAAAATTTTCTTCCGAAAAAATAAACTATATGTGGTAGGTGCCGATACCATCTTCCACTAATTGAGCTTAATCCTTCGCAATTGCTTTCACTGTTTCCGGTCGATTTTGGCGAGATTTGTTGCCCTATAGGCGCGTTAACCGCTAAATGTCTTGCGTGGTGTGAATTCCCATAGTATCCCTAATGACACGATGAGGGACGGGGAATTGACGGGCACTAAGACCCGAAAAAACCGTAAGTCAGGTTTCATACAGGCACCCGCTTTTCATCTTTGAAGAAGATCCGGCGCGTTCGCGAGCAGACACCCCCCCAGGTGGCAACGCAAAACCGGACCGGTCCGAAAACGGAACGAGATCGGTGGATCAAGCAGTGGCAGCAGCTTGATCCGCCGTTTCCCGTTTTAGGGCCAAAAGAAACGCAATTACGGGAGCCATGAGGGATAGTGGCACGCAAATTCAGAGGCGAAAGCGTCCATAAGGTGGACGCCAAGGGCAGGGTCTCGATCCCGGCCATGTTTCGTCGCGTGCTTGAAGAAAACGACCCCGAATGGACCGAAGGCCTTACCCCGAATTTGGTGATCGTCTACGGAGACTCGACCCGCCCCTTCCTGGAGGGCTTCTCGGTCACCGCCATGAATGAAGTGGATGACCGGATTGCCAAACTGCCGCGCGGCTCGCGCTATCGGCGGATGCTGGAGCGGATGTTCTCCGGTCAAGCGCTCGCCACGCAGGTTGACGACACCGGACGGCTGGTTTTGTCGCCAAAGCTGCGCGAGAAAATCGGCATTACAAACGAGGCGTTTTTCATTGCTTCCGGTGACACATTCCAGATTTGGCAGCCCGAAACCTACCGCGCGCAAGCCACCCAGTTTGAGGATATCAGCGGCGAGTTCGAGGAGGGGTTCGACCCGCTCGCTCTGTTGGATTTTGACGGGCAGGGCTGAACTATGGCGCAAAAAGCTGGTCCTGCTTTGACTGCCGCGCCGCATATACCTGTATTGCTAGCTCCGATCATGGCGGCGATTTCGCCGGTCAGTGGCGTGTGGCTTGATGGCACTTTTGGCGCTGGCGGCTATAGTCGGGCGTTGCTGGATGCAGGTGCGGCGCGCGTGTTGGCGGTTGATCGCGATCCCGATGTGTTTTTGCGCGCCGAGCGCTGGGCAGCGCAATATGGCGAGCGTTTGTTGATGATCGCCGGAGAGTTCGGCCAGCTTGATCTGTTGGCCGCACAGCACGGGCAGTCGCCGCTTGACGGGATTGTGCTCGATATTGGCGTCTCCTCTATGCAAATCGATCAGGCCGAGCGCGGGTTCTCGTTTGTGCAAGACGGCCCGCTTGATATGCGGATGAGCCAATCGGGCACTTCGGCTGCCGACATCGTGAACACGGCCAGTGAAACCACGCTGGCGGATATTCTCTATCAATATGGCGAGGAGCGGGCCTCGCGCCGGATCGCTCGCAAGATCGTTTTGACGCGCAAGAACGCCCCGATCACCACTACCGCCGCGCTGTCTGGCCTGATCGAAAGCTGTCTGCCGCGCCCCAAACCGGGGCAGGTGCATCCGGCGACGCGCAGTTTTCAAGCCTTGCGGATTGCGGTAAATGACGAGCTAAAACAACTGGTTGACGGGTTGGTTGCGGCAGAGCGTGCATTGAGACCGGGGGGAATTCTCGCGGTCGTCACCTTTCATTCGCTGGAGGACAGGATCGTGAAACGGTTTATTCAGGCGCGCAGTGGGGCCGGTCCACGCGGCAATCGCTTCTCGCCGGAATTTGAGGTCGAAGTTCCGAGGTTTGAGCGATTGACCCGCAAAGCCATCGGCCCGAGCGAGGAAGAGATGAACGAAAACCCCCGCGCGCGCTCAGCAAAACTGCGCATGGCGCGGCGGCTCGATGCGCCGGCAGGTAACGTTGACGCGGTTGATTTGGGCTTGCCGAAAATCGCGCTGATGGTGGTGTCCTGATGCGCTCGATCCTCTATTTCTTTGCTGCGGTGACCATCGTTGGCTTGGCCTATTGGGCCTATAACGAGAATTACGAAACTCAGGCGGCGATCGGCCGGGTTGATGATTTGCAGCAACAAATTGGCACCATGCAGGAGAATCTTGGCGTTCTGAAGGCCGAATGGGCTTATCTGAACCGCCCGGATCGGCTGCGCGAACTTACCGATCTGAACTTTGACGCGCTGCGCTTGATGCCGCTTGCGCCCGAGAGCTTTGGGGCGGTGGAGCAGGTGGCATTTCCCAGTCTCGATGTGAACGACGTAAAAGCTCCGGTGGATGTGTCCGCCGCTGATCCGGCGCAAAACGGCGGGGTTTCACCATGATCCGCACACCTCTGCGCCCGCTGG
>JAADIJ010000011.1 GCA_013151335.1 Alphaproteobacteria bacterium
GTTTGACAATACAGCTTCAAGTCCCGCCCGCCCTGCATAACAGCCGATCTGAGGTATGGATTTGAGGCTCCTGCTCCAGCCATCAACCGCAAAGCCCAGCCCCCGCAAACGCAGCGCACAAAACCGCCCAAGCTCGCCCAGCCCCAGCAGAGCAACCCGGCGATCACGCGCCAAAGGTGGGGGCACCGCGCGTCGCCACACCCCGTCTTGGGTCAGAATATCCCGATCCAACCCCAGATGATAACGCAGCACATGGCCGCAAACCCAATCGGCCATGCCCTCGCTCAGCCCCGGATCAACCATGCGCGTCAGCGGCACCGTCAGGGTCGGGTTGTTTTGAAATGTCTCCACTCCGGCCCAAAGGCTGAGCACCGCTTTGAGGCGCGTATAGGGGGTGAAATCGTGCAAGTTTGAGCTTGGCGCGTAGACTATATAGTCAATCAAGGCCGGATCATGGTCGGGGGTGTCGGCCAGATTGATCAGCTCGGCCTTTACGCCTGCGCGCTGCAATGACGCGGCCAAAGTCTGGCGATAAACTGGCCAATCATCCGCTCTGGCGGCAAAAAGAATGTGCAAACCCGTCAATGTCCCAGACTCGGGCGATGAATATGCGCGCTTTGAACCAGCCCGAAGGCGATCATCAGGACCAGCATGGCGGTGCCGCCATAAGAGACCAGCGGCAGCGGCACCCCGACCACCGGCGCTATGCCCATCACCATCGACATGTTGACCGCAAAAAACAGAAAGAACGTGGTGGCAATGCCCAGCGTCAACAGCGCGCCGAAGCGGTCTTTGTTATTCAGCGCGGACACCACGCAAAACACGATGATCAGAGTATAAAGCACCAGCAAGGATATGCCGCCGATAAAGCCAAGCTGCTCGGCCAGACTGGTGAAAATAAAATCGGTTTGCTTTTCAGGCAGGAAATTCAGCCGACTTTGCGTGCCTTGCATGAACCCGCGACCGGCCCAGCCACCAGAGCCAAGCGCGATTTTCGACTGGGTGATGTGATAGCCCGCCCCCAGCGGATCAGAGGAGGGGTCCAGAAATACGTCGATGCGCCGGTATTGATAATTCTTTAATATCTGCCAAGTGGTGCCGCGCGAAAACATCACTGCCGCGACCATCCCGCCCGCCGAGACCGTGGCCACGGCGAAGTAAATCCAGCTCACTCCGGCCAAAAACATCACCGCCGTGCCGCCAATGGACAGCAATAGCGCGGTGCCGAGATCGGGTTGCTTGAGCACCAGAAAGGTCGGCACGCCGATTAAAATAAGCGGCAGCAGCACCCAAATCGGGCGCGAGGTTTTCTCCGGCTCCAGCCAGTCGTAATAAGAGGCCAGCGCCATCACCAGCGCGATCTTCATCAACTCGGAAGGTTGCAAACGGATAAAGCCAAAGTCGATCCAGCGCTGCGCGCCCATGCCCACAGTGCCGAAAAACTGCACACCAATCAGCAAAAATAGCGATATCGTATAGGCCAGACCGGCAACATTACGCCAGAAATAGATCGGGATAAACGCCACGATCAGCATCAGCACAAAGCCGATGGCGAATTTCTTGGCCTGCGAGGCGGCCCACGGATCAACGCTGCCACCGGCGACCGAATAAAGCATCACAAAGCCGATTGAGGCCACAGCCGTGACCAGCAGGATCAAGGGCCAGTTGAGGTAAAGCACCTTGCGTGTGCCGGTCGGCACGCTCTTGTGGTTATGCACCAGATAGCTCACGCCTGATCCCCTTTATTGACCTCGGGGCGCAGATCCAGCAGCTTGCGCTCGTTCTTGATCCGGGTGCGCTGGCTTCTGGGGTAGGCTGTCGCCGGGGGTTGGCCGCCGTAAAGCGCCTCCAGCATGACATCGCGGGCAATCGGGGCGGCGAAGCGCGAGCCGCCGCCGCCATGCTCCACCACCACTGCCATCGCAAAGCGTGGCCTGTCAAACGGGGCAAACGCCACAAACAGCGCGTGATCGCGCCGCTCCCAAGGCAGATCGGCGTTACGAGCCACGCCGCGTGCGCGCTGTTTCTTAGAGATGCTCCATACTTGGCTGGTGCCGGTCTTCCCTGCCATGCGCATGGTTTTCTCGGCAATACGGGTGGAATAAGCGGTGGCCCCGCGCTCGTTTGACACCGCGAACATACCGCCGCGTACCGCATTGAGCGCCATGTCAGACAGGCCAAGATCGAGGGGCTGCACGAAGGCGGTTTTGACCCCGTCAACCGAGCGGATCAGCTTTGGCACCACGGCGCGCCCGGTAGCAAGGCGCGCGGCCATGGTCGCCAGTTGCATGGGCGAGGTCAAAACGAACCCCTGACCGATTGCCGAGTTCAGCGTGTCACCAATGCGCCACGGCTCACCCACATTGCTGCGCTTCCACTCCTTGGTCGGGATCAATCCGGCGGCAATCCCGTTGAGCGGCAGATCAAGTCGCGACCCCAGCCCGAACCTGCGCGCCATCGCCGCGATTTTCTCGATACCGACCCGCTGGGAGACTATATAATAGAACACATCGCACGAATCGCGCAGGCTGCTGCGCAGATTGACATTGCCATGGCCCGAGCGTTTCCAATCGTTAAACCGCTGATTGCCAAGGTCGTAATATCCCGGGCAATAGATGGTCTCCTCTAAGTCGATCACCCCGGCCTCAAGGGCGGCAAGTGCTACCATCATTTTAAAAGTTGAGCCGGGCGGATAGGTTCCCTGAACCGACTTATTGGCGAGCGGGCGAAATTTATTCGAGGTTAACATTTTGTAATCAACCGATGAAATTCCGGTGACAAACTTGTTCGGATCAAAGCTTGGAGTCGAGCCAATCGCCATAATCTCGCCGGTATTGACGTCGATCAGGGCTGCCGACGCGCTGTAATCGCCAAGGCGCGCTTGCAGATAGTTTTGCAAATGGCTGTCAACGGTCAGCTCTAAACCGGCGCCGGTTTTGCTGTCGTTGCGATCAAGTTCGCGCATCACCCGACCAACCGCGTTGACCTCGATCCGTTTGGAGCCGGAAAAGCCACGCAGGCGTCGGTCGATTTTCTTTTCGACCCCGGTTTTGCCGATTTGGAATTTGGGGATTTGCAGCAGAGGGTCCTGATCCTCGGTGTGACTGAGATCATATTCGCTGACCGGGCCGACATAGCCGACGATATGGGCGAAATCCTTGCCGCGCGGGTAAAATCTGGTCGACCCGACCTCGGCCGATATCCCTGGAAGGGCAGGCGCATTGGCGGCAACGGCGGCCATCTCAGGCCAGCTCAAGCGCTCGGCGACGGTCACCGGAACAAAGGCCGCACGCCGCTTCATCAGTTTCAGCGTGGCGTCGATATCTTTTTGCTCAAGTGGAATAATCGTGGCCAGACGAGCGAGGATCTCGGCCGCGTCGCCGGCCTGTTCGCGCACGATGATGATGCGATAATTGGGGATATTTTCCGCCAAATCCACCCCGTTGCGATCGGTGATCAACCCGCGCATCGGCGCTAACAGTCTGATATTAATGCGGTTTTCTTCGGCCAATAGGCGAAACTGATCCGCTTGGTCGACTTGTAAATATCGCAGGCGCATCCCCAGCAACCCGACAAAACCGGCCTGCGCGCCAAACAGGATCAGGCCGCGCCGGGTCAGTTTCTTGGCGGTTTTAGGGTCGTATCGTCGATTAAGGCTCATAGGGAATGCCCATAACGTATCGCCTCATTGGGCGTAATTCGCCGAATCCTAAGGACAAAATAGCAGAAAAATACGATTGCCGGATAGGCCAAAACCGTGACAAAATAGTAGAGCATTGTCGCACCAAAATTTGGCACCGCCAGCAAGGTGATGGCCAGCACCAATCGATTGGCCAAAATGGCGAGAAACATGGTTCCGGCGACGAACGCCCACTCAAACGGGAAGGGGAGTTCGCGCAACCTGGAGATCTGATTGCGCGAAAACTCGCAGCTTAGCAACACGATTGCTGTCCATAATCCCGGGGGGCGCATCATCAAAATATCGGCGATGAAAAATACGGCGGCGATCAGCCAGATCGGCACGAATTCGGGCCGTCTCAGCAAGATTGCGTAGGTCAGACCGAGCATGAGGTCGGGCCACGGCACCCCGCCGGGGGTGAAATCAAGCGGGACTAGGCCAACGAACATGATGGCGGCGGCGCTGAGGGCGAATGCCGTCTGTCCGAACCAGATTTTGGCGGAGAGCGCGTTAGCCATCATTGCCTCCGATTGCAGGCACCAGCGGCTTCGCGGCGGGCTTAGGCGCGCCGATCATTGTGTCGGAAACGCCGATCTTCTCGCTTGGGACCGAGCGCAGGACACGCAGGAATTCCAACCGCTGATAATCAACTGAAAGTTGCACTAGATATTTTTTGTTGCGGCTCAAAATTATGTGGCCGACCAGAATATCCGGTGGAAAAACCCGCCCGTCACCAGAACTGAATATCTGGTCGCCGGGGCTGATCTCGGCGGGAGTTTCTACAAATTCGATCACCGGAAACGGGGTGTTCACCCCGGCCATAATGGCTTTTTGCCCCGAGGGAAGGATGGTGACCGGCACCCGGCTGTTGGCGTCCGTGAGCAAAATTACCCGTGAGGTAGTTTCGCCCACACCCGAGATCCGTCCGGCCAGTCCCAACCCGTCCATAGTCGCCCAACCGTCAATCACCCCGTCGCGGCGACCGACATTTATCAACGCCGATTGACGAAATGGCGAGCCGCTATCGGCCAGCACCACCCCGCTGATGTAACTCAGTTTCGGGCTGAGGCGAACGTCGTTCAATTCCAGCAGCTTGGCGTTCTTTTGCTCAAGTTGAAGTGCAGCTTCGCGCCAGCTTTTCAGACGCTGCAACTCACGTCGGAGTTCTTGATTTTGCTCGTATATATTGGCGTAAGATTCAAAATCACTGAGCATGCGCGCCGCGTTTGCCGTCGGCACCAGCGCCCAGCTAAAGCTGGGAACCACCCGGTCGATCAGGGCATTTCGAAACCGCTCGATGCGCGGATTATCTATGCGCCAGAGCAGAAATATGCCGAATAAAAACACCAGCAAAACCCCGAGCAGGACTCGTCTGACCGAGCGGCCATACTGTTGATCTGAATGATGAACTCGGGCCACTGACCTGTCCTTTGCGTGGCTGAAGTTAGCGTTTAACTTTCCGTTTAACTTTCATAGTCTATCACATGTTGAAGCTGTTTTTCGAATTCCAGCGCCTTGCCCGTGCCCATGGCCACACAATTTAGGGACTCTTCGGCCACTGAAATTGCCAGCCCGGTCTGCTCGCGCAGGGCCCGATCAAGATCGCCCAGAAGTGCGCCGCCGCCGGTCAGCATCACGCCGCGATCAACGATATCGGCGGCAAGATCGGGTGGGGTTGCTTCGAGCGCGCTCATCACCGCTTCGTTGATTTGCTGCACCGGTTCCGAAAGAGCTTCTGCAACCTGAGCTTGTGTTATTTCGGTCTCTTTTGGGACACCGTTGAGCAAATCACGCCCGCGAATTTCCATGCTCGCACCACGCCCATCATCGGGCATGCGCGCTGTTCCAATTGAGGTCTTGATCCGCTCGGCGGTGGCTTCGCCGATCAACAGATTATGCTGGCGGCGCAGATACGAGATGATCGCCTCGTCCATGCGGTCGCCGCCGACACGAACCGAGCGCGCGTAAAAGATGTCGCCCAGCGACAGAACCGCAACTTCAGTGGTGCCGCCGCCGATATCAACCACCATATTGCCGGTGGGATCGGTGATCGGCATGCCCGCGCCGATGGCCGCCGCGATCGGTTCGGCAATCAGCCCGGCCTTGCGCGCGCCTGCGGATAAAACCGATTGGCGAATAGCGCGTTTTTCGACCGGAGTTGCGCCGTATGGCACACAAACGATGATCTTGGGCTTGGTGAAGGTGGTGCGTTTGTGAACCTTGCGGATGAAATGCTTGATCATTTCCTCGGCGGTATCAAAATCGGCGATGACCCCGTCACGCATGGGCCGGATCGCCTCGATTGAGCCGGGAGTGCGCCCGAGCATCAGTTTTGCGTCCTCGCCCACGGCCAAAACCGCCTTGCGCCCGTCCTTGATGTGATAGGCTACCACCGAAGGTTCGTTCAGAATAATGCCCTTGCCTTTGACATAGACCAGCGTGTTCGCCGTCCCTAAATCAATCGCCATATCTGCTGAAAAAAGACTCGAAAAAAGCCCCGCCATGAAAGAAAATTCCTGTATGAGTACCGCGCGCGATGCGACTCTGCTGGTCGCAAAACTTGCCTTTTATATGCGCGCGACCCGCATGCCGTAAAGGGGCGCGCCGGGAATAAATGGGCGCGATTTCGCCGAGCGCAGCGGGCTGATCCTGCTGGGGTGGCGCGAGAGGCCGATGCCCCTCGCTCCCATTCTCAAAAAACGCGCGCGGCTACGATGCCTCGACGTCCGGTATCGACTTTTCGCGCAGCATCAACAATTTGTTAAGCGCGTTGACATAAGCCTTGGCCGAGGCCAGCACCGTGTCGGTATCCGCACTTTGGCCGGTGACGATCTTGCCGTCTTCTTCCATGCGCACCGACACCGTTGCCTGCGCGTCCGTGCCCTCGGTCACCGCCTGCACCTGATAAAGCTGCAAGCGTGCGTCATGGGGAAACAACGCCTTCACAGCATTAAATGTCGCGTCAACCGGGCCGTCGCCAGTGGCGCTGACTTGATGCTCATTGCCGTCAATGCTCAGGGTCAGATCAGCGGATTGCGGCGCGTGTGATCCGCAGATCACCCGCAGAGATTTCACCTGCAAATGGTCATGCACAGCGTTGGTGGAGCTGTCGGTGATCAGCGCGACCAAATCATCATCAAACACCTCTTTTTTGCGATCAGCCAGCTCTTTGAATTTGATGAACACATCCTTAAGAGCGTTATCCCCCAGCTCATATCCAAGGTCGCTGAGCTTGGCGCGCAGGGCCGCTCGGCCCGAGTGTTTGCCCATCACCAGATTGGTGGCGCTAAGGCCGATATCCTCGGGGCGCATGATCTCGTAAGTGCCGGGGTTTTTCAGCATGCCGTCCTGATGGATGCCCGCCTCATGAGCGAAGGCGTTCTTGCCAACCACGGCCTTGTTGAACTGCACAGGAAAGCCGGTGGCGGTGGAAACCAGACGGCTGGCTTGCAAAATCCGCGTGGTATCGATGCGGGTTTGATAGGGCAAAATATCGTTGCGAACCCGCATGGCCATCACGACTTCTTCAAGGGCGGCGTTACCGGCGCGCTCTCCTAAGCCATTGATTGTACACTCAACTTGCCGCGCTCCTGCCTCGACCGCAGCCAAGGCATTAGCCACGGCCATGCCGAGATCATTGTGGCAGTGGGTCGAGATTACCACCTCGTCAATCCCCGGCACGCGCTCTTTGAGCATACGGATGATACGCGCACTTTCATTGGGCGCGGTATAGCCAACCGTGTCGGGAATATTGATGGTGGTGGCCCCGGCCTTGATCGCCGTCTCGACCGTGCGACAGAGAAAATCATGCTCGGTTCGGGTGGCGTCCTCGGCCGACCATTGCACGTTATCGGT
>JAADIJ010000217.1 GCA_013151335.1 Alphaproteobacteria bacterium
TGTCATAGGAGAACATTATAGGAACAAAACAGCGTCGGCAACCCTCGCCAACACAATATATGGAGACACCGGACTAAAGGGGATAAGCCTTACCGCTGTATTACACGCCAGTCGGTTTCGGTGCCAAAACGCTGGAATTGATGCGCCAAATCGACAAGGTCTTCACCCAGTATCCGTTTTTTGCTTCTCGGGGTGCTTGCACCCCTGTCAGCCAACGGGACAGCCGACAGATTGCGGCCTATTTGCCGCGGGTTGCATGGTGCTTCCGTAGTGCTTCCGGCAACTAGCCAGTGTGAATGGGCAGAGGCTAGGCTGCCATCTAACGATATTGATAATATTAATAAAATTGGTGACCCCTGCAGGACTCGAACCTGCAGCCTGCTGATTAGAAGTCAGCCGCTCTATCCAGTTGAGCTAAGGGGCCTGTTATTTCGGCGGAGAACAGGCGCTGTTTATGCGCAGGCGTGGGGTCGCAATCCGAGGTTAGTGGGTCCACGAACCCCGGCGTTTGGTTGCGAAATTCTCACCATATCCGCCATTGCGAATGATCGGACGGCGGTTGTGGGGCGCGCTGAGTGCGTAGTTCAGGCCATTTTCCCGCGCATATTTCACCGCAGCTTCCTGCGTGTCAAACCCCATCTTCACCTGACTCTGAGTATCCGCCGAGCTGGTCCAACCCATCAGCGGATCTAAGGAACGCGTCATCTCCGGCGCGAACTCAAGGATCCACGTCTTGGTTTTAGCCTGTCCCGATTGCATCGCGGATCTGGCCGGTTGGTAAATACGTGCGCGCATGGCTGGCTCCAATGGTTATGTGGTCCGTTTATCGGGAAAAGACAGGGTCTTCGCAAGGGTGAATTGCGCAAAATTCACGCATAAACAACTTTGCCCAATAGCAGCCCCCGTTCAATTGGTTCTGGCCACAAACAGATTGCCATTGAACGTCACCACGAAATTCACGCAAACTGGACGCGAAACGGCAGAGCCCGACCCGGAGTGAAGAAACCTTATGGATATCTACTCAACCCTGCGACCCGACCATATTACGGGCCTGTTGCAAACGACCAAAAACGCGGTGCGTGTGTTATCACCGGATGATTTCGGATCAGCATTTGCCGAGATTTGTGCTTGGGACGGCTATGCGCCCACGCCGCTTCATGGGCTGCAGGGGCTGGCGTCCCGACTTGGCATTGACAGGATTGACTATAAACATGAAGGCCCACGTTTCGGGCTGGGAAGCTTCAAAGCGCTGGGAGGGTCTTATGCCGCCCAACATGTGCTCTCGCGTGTGCTGTCGCAGCAATTGGAGCAGCCGGTTTCGCTGCTCGATATTCGTAACGGCGAACACGCCCAAGCTGTTGGCGAGATTACGCTGGTGTCGGCAACCGACGGCAATCACGGGCGCTCGCTTGCCTGGGGCTGCCAGCGTTTCGGGGCGCGCTGTCGCATCTATATTCACGCCGAAGTCAGCGAGAACCGTGCGCGGGCCATGCGCGATCTCGGCGCTGATGTCGTGCGCATTGACGGCAATTATGACGCGTCAGTCGCGCTTGCGCGTCAAGAGGCCGAAGACAACGGCTGGTTCGTCGTCTCCGACACCTCGTGGCCCGGATATACCGATGCGCCGCGCGATGTTATGGCCGGATATGGGGTGATGACACGAGAGGCCTGCGCCGCCCTTGCCTTGCCGCCAACCCATGTCTTTTTGCAAGGCGGTGTCGGCGGGCTGGCCGCATCGGTATCGGCCTTTGTACATCAATACTGGCCTAAGGCCCCCCCGCGCATAATCGTCGTCGAACCCGCCCGTGCCGCCTGCCTGTTTGAAAGCGCGCGCGCCAAAAAGCCCGTCACCGTCGAGATCACGCAAGAAACCATCATGGCGGGCCTGTCTTGCGGCGAGCCATCAGGGCTGGCGTGGGAGATCCTCGCAGAACAGGTTTCAGATTTTTTGACCATCGCCGATGAGCTGGTTGGCCCGACCGTAAGGCTGCTGGCGCGGCCGATTGAAAACGACCCCGTTATCGAGGCCGGAGAGAGCGCCGTTGCCGGCTTGGCGGCCTTGATCGCCGTCCGACAGGATGCGGAGTTTTCGGCCGAGCTTGACCTGAACGCGGGCTCGCGCGTGCTGCTATTTGGCTCCGAAGGCGTGACAGACCCCGAGATTTTTGCCGCCATCATGGCCGGTTCAGATCATGGGTGACGCGCCTAAAAAGGGTTTTGATCGCGCGGAGTTCGTGGCGCGCACGGCACGGGCACAGGCGCTTATGGCCGCAGAAAATCTCGCCGGAATGTTGCTGACGACAGAGGCCGAAATACGCTATTTCACCGGTTTTCACACGCTGTTTTGGCAAAGCCCGACCCGCCCGTGGTTCCTGTTGGTGCCAGCAGAGGGTAAACCGGTCGCCATCATCCCCGAAATTGGCGCGGCGTTAATGCGCCAAAGCTGGATCGACGACATCCGCACTTGGCCCGCACCCCGACCAAGCGATGACGGGCTGACCCTGTTGGTCGAGTTGCTGGCCCCGCTGGCGCGAACCAAACAGCGGGTCGGGTTGATGAAGGGTCACGAAACCATGTTGCGGATGCCGCTTGGCGATTTTGAGGATCTGACGAGCCGCCTCGCGGGCCTTAATTTCATCGATGCCACCGGAATTATGCGCGCGCTGCGCATGGTCAAATCCTCCGCAGAGATCGAAAAGCTGGCACATGTGTGTGCCATCGGCTCGCGAACATTCGCCCAAATGCCCGAACTCGCTCGCGCGCGGACCCCGCTTGACGAGGTGTTTCGCGCCTTTCGCCGCGAGGCTCTGCTTCAGGGGGCTGACGATGTGCCTTATCTCGTGGGCGGGGCCGATCAGGGTGGCTATTATGATGTGATTTCGCCGCCATCAGCCCGCCCGCTTCAGAACGGCGATATTGTGATGCTGGATACAGGCGTGAGTTGGGACGGATATTTCTGCGATTTTGACCGTAACTTTGCCATTGGCCACGCGGACGATCTGTCGCGGCGCGCCTATGACGTGCTGTGGCGCGCCACCCAAGCGGGGCTTGAGGCCGCCCGACCGGGGCTGAGCTGTCGCGCGCTGTTTGACGTCATGAAAAGCGTTATCGCCGAGATGGACACCGCCAGCGGTGATGTCGGGCGGATGGGTCATGGGCTGGGCATGCAACTGACCGAATGGCCCTCGCTCGCCGCTTTCGAGGGAACCGAGATCAAGGAAAACATGGTGCTGACGCTTGAGCCCTCGCTAAGTTACGGCGACGGGCGCATCATGGTCCATGAGGAAAACATCGTGATCCGCAGTACCGGCGCCGAGTTGTTAAGCCTGCGCGCGCCACCTGAACTGCCGGTAATTTGAGGAGATAGCCCCATGAAGCTGGAGTATGAGGTTGACGACGGCATCGGCTCGCGCGCCAAGCTTGGCGTTATCGTGCTGGAAACCGACGAAACGCTGGAGCCGGAGTTTTCGCGCATGACCGACCTTGACGGGGTCGCGCTCTATCACAGCCGTATCGCGATGGAGACCGATATTAATGCCAAAACGCTGGCGCGAATGGAGCAGGATATTCCGGCGGCCACGCGACTGCTGCCCGCGCGAGCCTTGGACGTGATCGGGTATGGCTGCACCTCGGGGGCGACCATTATTGGGCCTGAGGCGGTCGCGCGCGCCGTGCAATCGGAGTGTCCTGATGCGCAAGTGACCAACCCTCTGACCGCAATCATCGCGGCAGGGCAGAGTTTGCAGGCCACCCGGCTGGCCTTTGTCACACCTTATGTTGCCCAAGTATCGCTGCAAATGCGCGAGGAATTAGAGCGCGCGGGATTTGAAATCGCGGCATTTGGATCATTTGAGCAAAGCGACGACCGGATGGTTGCGCGCATCACCCCGCAAGCGATTTTAAAGGCCGCCCTAAGCGTGGCCGCGCAAGCCCCCTGTGACGCCATCGTCATCTCCTGCACCAATCTGCGCTGCCTTGGCATCATTCCAAAGATCGAGGCCCAAAGCGGCCTTCCAACCATCTCCAGCAATCAAGCCTTGGCGTGGCATATGCTGCGGCTGGCAAAAGTGAACGACAAACGACCGTCGTTCGGGCGGCTTTTCACCGTGACGTGAGATCACCAACGCTCAGGCCGGAGCGGACCCTAAGCCGAGCTCGGGGCAAAATCGGCGGGGTTTAATGTGTCCGCTCGTCCATCCAAGCTCAGGTGGCTGATCGTCGCTTCAGTCCGCGCGATCACCTTGCCATGCCGGATGGTTACAAGCCGCGTGGGGCGCAGGCGGATGGCCTCGATCGCATCACGCGCCTGAAACAGCACCATGTTTGCCTGACAGCCAACCTCAAGCCCATACCCCTCCAGCCCCATGATCCGCGCCGAGTTTTTCGTCACCGCGTCAAAGCACCAGCGCATGTCGTCACGGCTGGAAAGCTGGCCCACATGCAGACCCATATGCGCCACATCCAGCATGTCGGCCTTGCCCAGCGAATACCACGGATCCATCACGCAATCAGAGCCGAACCCGACCACAATTCCGGCATCGCGCAATTCGCGCACGCGGGTCTGGCCTCGACGTTTGGGATAGGTGTCGTGACGCCCTTGCAGCATAATATTGATCAGCGGATTGGGAACCGCATGCAGCCCCGCCTCGACCATCAGCGGAATCAGTTTGGAGACATAATAATTGTCCATCGAGTGCATCGACGTGAGATGAGAGCCGGTGACCCGCCCTTGCAAGCCAAGACGTTGGGTCTCAAAGGCGAGGGTTTCCACATGGCGGCTGAGGGGATCATCGCTTTCGTCGCAATGCATGTCCACCATCAGGCCGCGCGCGGCTGCGATCTCGCACAGACGGCGAACGCTGGTGGCACCATCGGCCATCGTGCGTTCAAAATGCGGAATACCGCCAACCACATCGACACCCATATCAAGGGCGCGGATCAGGTTAACCTCGGCGGTCGGATCGCGCAGCACCCCGTCTTGGGGAAAGGCCACCAGTTGCAAATCAAGATAGTCCGCCACCTGTGCGCGCACCTCGATCAGCGCCTGAACCCCTGTCAGGCTGTCGTCGCAAATATCCACATGGCTGCGGATCGCGCCAATGCCCATGCTGACGGCCAAATCACAATAGGCAAGCGCGCGCTTGATAATGTCATCAACACTCTGGATCGGTTTCAGCTCGCCCCAAAGGTTGATGCCTTCAAGCAAGGTGCCTGACTGGTTCAGGCGTGGATTTCCAAGCGACAGCGTGGCGTCCATATGAAAATGCGGGTCAATCAGCGGCGGTGAGACGAGGTATCCGGCGGCATCAATTACCGTTCCCGCCTCGGCCTTCAGCCCCCGCTCAACCGCGCAGATCAGGCTGTCTTTGCAGCCGATATCCATATGCTCTCGCCCGTCGGGCAAGACCGCGTTCTTAATGATCAGATCAAACTGCATGATCGCCTCCTTAACGCTGACCCTTGAACCACGGCTTTAGCAAAGCGCGGGGATATTCGGCGCGCCGGGCCGCGATCACAAGGGCGATTATCGACAAAACATATGGGGCCATCAAAAACACCTGAGTGGGCAAAAACGCGCCAACTTGGGTTTGAAGGCGCACTTGAAACGCATCAAACGCCCCAAACAGCAACGCGCCCACAAGCGCCTTTCCCGGCCTCCAACTGGCGAAAATCACCAGCGCGATACTGATCCAGCCGCGCCCGTTGACCATGCCGAAAAAGAACGAGTCAAACGCCGACATGCTGAGGAACGCGCCGCCGATGGCCATCACCGCAGAGCCGACCACGACCGCACCGATCCGCAGCGCATAAACCGACAAGCCTTGAGCATCCACCGCGTCTGGGTTGTCGCCAACCGCGCGGATCGCCACCCCGAGCGGCGTGCGGTTCAAGACCCACCATACTACCACCACCAAAAATAGCGCGAGCCATGTCAGCGCGGTTTGCTGAAACAACACGGGGCCGAAAAACGGGATGTCCGAAAGGCCGGGAATGTCCAGCGCGCGAAAAGGTTCAATCCGGGGCGGCGAGCTGAGATTGGGCAAAGCCGTGCGATAGGCGAAATAGCTGACCGAGGTCGCAAACATCGTCACTCCCAGCCCTGAAACATGCTGCGAAAGGCCCAGCGGTACGGTTAATATGGCGTGGATCAAGCCAAAAAAACCACCGGCGATTGCGGCGACCAGTATCCCTCCCCACAGGCCAGCACCAAGCCATGCGGCCATCCAGCCTGCCATCGCTCCGGCAGCAAAAATCCCCTCGATCCCCAGATTGAGAACACCGGAGCGCTCGCAAATCAGCGCGCCAAGCACGCCAAAAATCAGCGGTGTGGCAATGCGTAATGACGCGGCCCAAAAACTGTCGGTCAACAAAAACTGTAGCGTGTCCATCAGTTGGCCCTCTTTACCGATTGCCCGAAAATAATGCGGTAGCGGGCAATAAAGCCGCCGACCAGCACACAGATCAACGACACAGAGACCACCAGATCGGCAAGATAGCTCGACACGTCCATCGCCCGGCTCATGGTGTCGGCGCCCACGAAAACCGAGGCGATGAATATGGCCGAAATCACCACCCCGACCGGCGACAAGCCTGCCAGCATTGCGACCACGATCCCTGTATAGCCAAATCCGGGCGACAAATCAGAGGTGAGATAGCCTTTCAGCCCCGTCACTTCGCTGACCCCGGCCAATCCGGCCAAGGCTCCTGAAATCAGGGCCACGCCCATCAACACTCTGTTAACGCGGATACCTGCATGGCGCGCGGCGGTCGGGTTCTCGCCCACGGCGCGGATGCGAAAACCCCAGGTGCTGCGACTGAGCATGATCTGCGCAATCACCGCCGCGACAAGAGCCACCACCAGCCCCCAATGCAGACGCATTCGCGGCACCAGCGTTGGCAAGGTCGCGTTATCCACAATCGGCATGGATTGCGGCCACCCCAGACCCATCGGGTCTTTGAGCGGGCCTTCCAGCATCATCTGCACGAATATCAGGATGATGAAGTTCAAGAGCAACGTCGTCACCACTTCGTCCGCGCCAAATCGCAGCTTCAGCCATGCCGGTCCGGCCATGCCGAGCGCTCCGGCCAAGGCGCCCGCAAACAGCACAATCGGGATCAACACATAGGCGGGCGCATCAATTTGCCCGGTTCCAACCGCAACTGCGGCCATCGCTCCGAGGTAAAACTGCCCCTCGGCCCCGATATTCCAAAGCCGCGCGCGAAAAGCGATGGCGGCGGCGAGGCCAGTGAAGATTAACGGGGTGGCGCGGGTCAGCATCTCGGTAAATGCGAAGGTCGAGCCAAACACACCTTTGGCCATTTGCACATAAGCCTCGGGAACATTGGCACCCGCCAACGCCAGCGGAATCGCCGCGAGCAGCAGCGCGAATAACGCCGACAGAACCGGAATTCCGAGGGTCAAAAGCCGCGAAGGCGCGTTGCGTGGTTCAATCCGTATCATGCCGCGGCCTCCCCAGCCATCATCAGGCCGATGGCCCCGCGCTCCATAGT
>JAADIJ010000153.1 GCA_013151335.1 Alphaproteobacteria bacterium
CAGGACGAACCGCTCGGCGGAGTGTGGGTTGAAACTCATGGCCTGCCCGATCCTGCGGGTGCCAATAACAGTCTGGCGGAGATGCTGGAGGAGGGGGTCGAGTATCAATTGGCCCGCGCCAAACCGACGGTGATGCTGTCGGATGATGCGCTTGAAGAGCTGATACGGCGCGCCGTGCGCAAGATTAGTCAGGACGTGATCGGCAAAAAACCCGAAACCCGCGTGATGATTAACCGGCTGATGGGGGGCTGAATTTAATCGAGGGCAACCTGGAGGAGATAAATTTGAAGGTGTTGCCCTAACCAGACATTAACTTTTGGTGCTTAAAGTCCGCGTTGCAGGAATGCCGGGACGTGGTCGCCCATGCCAACCACCGCGCCGGAGTCCTTGCGATTGGAGCCGCGCGCAGGTTTTTTGCTGGTCCGTTGGGAGATTTTCACAGGCTCGGCGACCGAAGCCTCGGGCGTTATGGTCTCGGGCTTGGTCGTAGATTCGATAGGCGTTTTGGCAGGAACTTTTGTCTGAGTTTTGGCGGCAGATTTACGTGTCTCGCCCTCGGCCGGGGAGGTCTGCGCCTTGTTCTGAGGCGTATGGGTGGTGGTTTCTGCGTCTGCTTTGGGTTTCGGTGCGACCTTTTTGGGCCTGGAGCGCGGATTTCTACTCTCTGGCGCGGAAATTCGCGGAATGTCCTGCTTGACCAGATCCTCGATCGCTGCCAGGTATTTTTCCTCGTGGGGCTGGCACAGCATGAACGCGTGCCCTTCGCGCCCGGCCCGGCCCGTGCGGCCAATCCGGTGAACGTAATCTTCGGAATGGATTGGCACATCAAAGTTGAAAATATGGCTTACATTGGGAATATCCAGCCCGCGAGCGGCCACATCGGACGCGATCAAAAAGCGGATTTCACCACCACGAAAGCCGTTCAGGGTGCGCGTGCGCACAGATTGATCGAGGTCGCCGTGGATAGGAGCGGCGTCAAGCCCATGCTTTTTCATGGATTTTGCCAGAATATCCACATCAACCTTGCGGTTGCAAAAGATAATACTGTTGGTAATCTTGTCGCCCTCAGAGGCAATCAGGCTGCGCAGAAGGTCTCTTTTTTCCTTGGCGGCGCGGTCTTTGCGCGAGGGTTTCCACACACAAACCGCCTGAATAATGGTCTCCGACGTCGTGGCCTGACGCGCCACTTCGACCCGTTCAGGATTGTGCAGAAACTCTTGCGTAATGCGGGTGATTTCCGGGGCCATCGTGGCCGAGAAAAACAGGGTTTGGCGGGTAAATGGCGTCAATTTAAAGATGCGCTCAATATCGGGTATAAAGCCCATGTCGAGCATCCGATCGGCCTCGTCGATCACCATGATCTGAACGCCGGTCAGCATCAGTTTGCCACGTTCAAAATGGTCAAGCAACCGGCCCGGTGTGGCGATCAGCACGTCAACGCCCCGGTCGATCAGGCGGTCTTGATCCTTGAAGCTGACGCCGCCGATCAGCAGCGCCATGGTCAGCTTGGTGTGTTTGGCGTAGACTTCAAAGTTATCGGCCACCTGTGCGGCCAACTCTCGGGTCGGGGCCAGAACCAGCGATCGCGGCATGCGCGCGCGCGCCCGGCCCTTGCCCAGAAGCGTGATCATCGGCAGGGTGAACGACGCAGTTTTGCCGGTTCCGGTTTGGGCAATTCCCAAAACGTCGCGACCTGCAAGCGCAAAGGGTATGGCACCTGATTGGATCGGCGTGGGCGTTTCATAGCCCGCTTCTTCAACTGCTTTGAGGACCCTCGGGTCCAGTTCGAGATCAGCGAATTTTGTCATGCGGTTCCGTCTGTTACGGCAATTTCTGTAAGGCGTATCTAATGCGACGAAATTGCCACGCTAGCAGGTGAGTCTTGGCCGCTTTCCTAGACAAAAAGGCGTGTCTGGTCAACGTGACATACAGTATTTTGACCAATTGAGAGGAATGCGAGCAATTGTTTCTTTTTAGTGCACAAAAAAGAGGGTTCTTGAAGAAAACTGTGGCAAAAAGGCAATATGATTTTCCATCCTGCGCGCGTGTGTCAGGCGGGCGATCCTGAGGCGATGGGGTGGCGCATTTTCCACTGGTAAGTTTGTTTGCAATTGCGCGATTTTTTCTCGGTTGGGTCGCAACAATGACAATAATTTTGCCATAGCAGCAGAAATATGGAAACAATGGAGAACAACCTCGACTTAATGATCGGCAGACTAAAATGACACGAATTCTAAAATCTCTGCATGGTTGGCTGGGAATCTTGATGCTGCCCTGGATCCTCGTCATTGGTCTGACGGGGCTGTATCTCAACCATTCCGCGCTGGTTCTGAGCTATTTGCCGAGCGGCACTTATGATGAAAAACAGTTCGATGCGTGGCCAAATCCGGTTCCGGGCGGCCCCGAAACCGCCAAGTCGATCGCCGTGAGTGTCTGGCCCGACGACACGTTTACACGCAGCAACCAGACCCTCTATCATAACCGGCTGGTCGAGATATTGGACAGCGAGAGCGGTCGTGTGGTCATCGCACTTGCCACTGGACATTACTGGGTAAAAACCCGGTTTTTTCGCAAAACCTATGATCCAAATGGCCGACTGTTGGACGTGAAGTTTTATTGGGGGCGCGCATTTCGCTTGCTGCACAGCACAGGCTGGATCAACTCTGATCTGGGGACATGGCTCGCCGATATCGTGGCTGGAGCGATGGTGTTTTTCGGTCTGAGCGGCATTCTGATCTATTGGCTGCCGCGCAAAAAACAGCGTAAACACAGGCGTGTAAAGACCGTAATTGAAGTAAAACGCGGTGCCACTCCGCGCCCACAGCGTATCAAACTTCGGGATTGAGTTGAGTTAATAGACCGGCCTCAGACTTGCATCTCTTTGGTTGCGTTAAGCGTCAACTCTGGAAAATCACGCTCGACGCGATCAATGTCCCACTGCAAGCGGGTCAGATAGACCGGATCGCCGTCGTGATCTTGGGCCATGTGGCCCTTATTGGCGTCGATAAACCGCTCAAGATCATCTTTTTTGCCCGAAAGCCAGCGCGCCGAGGTGAATTGGGTCGGCTCAAAGTGCACCGGCAGATTATATTCCTGCTCGATCCTGCTGGCGAGAACCTCAAACTGCAACGCGCCAACCACGCCGATGATCCAGCCAGTGCCAACCACGGGTTTGAACAGCTTGGCCGCACCTTCTTCGGCAAATTGGTTAAGCGCCTTATCCAGATGCTTGGCCTTCATGGGATCGGCGGCGCGAACCGACTGCAAAAGCTCGGGCGCGAAGGACGGGATGCCGGTGAAACGCAGCGTTTCGCCTTCGGTCAGCGCATCGCCAATGCGCAACTGGCCGTGGTTGGGGATGCCGATGATGTCGCCAGCCCATGCCTCCTCGGCCAACTCGCGATCAGAGGCCAGAAACATCACCGGATTGGAGATCGCCAGCAACTTTTTCGTGCGCACTTGATGGAGCTTCATGCCGCGTCTGAAATGCCCCGAACACAAGCGCACGAACGCCACCCGATCGCGGTGTTTGGGGTCCATATTGGCCTGAACTTTGAAAACAAAGCCGGTGACATTTTGCTCGCTTGGCGCAACCGAGCGCGGCTCGGCAGGTCGGATTTGCGGATTCGGGCCAAACTCGGCAATGCCGTTCATCAACTCTTGCACTCCGAACGAGTTGATGGCCGAGCCAAACCAGATCGGGGTCATGCTGCCTTCAAGCACCGCTTGTTTGTCAAATTCGGGCAGCAGCCCACGCGCCATTTCGACCTCTTCGCGCAGTTGTGACAACAGCGCTTCGGGGATGTGCTTGGCGAGTTTGGGGTCGTCCAGCCCGTTGATTTCAATCGATTGCGCCACCTTGTTGCGGTCGGCGCGATCCATCAGCTCTAAACGGTCGTTGAGGATGTCATAACAGCCGAGAAACTCTCGTCCAACGCCAATTGGCCAACTGGCAGCGGTCACGTCTATCGCGAGGTTTTCCTGAATTTCGTCAATGATTTCAAAGGTATCGCGACTTTCTCGATCCATCTTGTTGCAAAATGTCAGGATTGGCAGGTCGCGCAGACGGCATACTTCAAACAGCTTCCGGGTCTGGCTTTCGATGCCCTTGGCACCGTCAATCACCATCACGGCGGCATCGACTGCGGTTAGCGTGCGGTAGGTGTCCTCGGAAAAATCGGCGTGGCCGGGGGTGTCCACGAGGTTAAACCAATAGTCTTTGAACGGGAACGACATAGCCGAGGCCGAGACCGAAATGCCGCGCTCTTGCTCCATCTTCATATAGTCCGGGTGCGCCTCGCCTCGCCTTTGGCACGGACCTGCCCGGCCATCTGGATCGCGCCACCGTAAAGCAGGAATTTTTCCGTCAGGGTGGTTTTGCCCGCATCAGGGTGGCTGATGATGGCGAAGGTGCGGCGACGGTCGATTTCGCGCGGCAGTTTGGGGAGGTTTGAGGCGGCGTCAGTCATGAGGCGCGATATAGGCGAGGCCCGGCCAAAGGGCAAGCGCGGGCGGTAGAATTGGCGGGCTTTTGGGGGGAGGAGCCGCGGGAAATAGTCTCCCACGGCTCCCTGGGGGGTTACCGAAACCCTACTTGCTTCAACAAGGCCGAAGCTTCGTAAGATCTCAGTGACATTCGGCTGGCAACAGCCGAAACTTGTGGTTGCGATTGAATATTTGGAAACAGCTCGATGATTTCGGCGCGGCTCTCTTCGGCCATGCTGTCAAGCGTAGTGGCATTGATGTGGAGGCTCTCCGACGGAATGCCTTCGGCGTAAATAATCTCGTGGGTGTCAAACAGGATGTGAAAATACTCCACCACCCCGCCTTCGCGCCGGTAAATCGTGTCGCCATTGGTCAGATCACGGGCTTTGACCAGAACCTCGTGGCTGCCCATCATCACCTCGGCGCGCCAATCGGCCAGCAAGATGCGGTGCTGTTGGCTGACGATAAGGTCGGCGTGATTGCCAAGCGCGTCTTTTGTGATCACAATTGGCGCAAGATGGCCGTAAGCCGGAGTTGTCCTGCTGCCGATCCAGCGCACGGCCTGCGCACCATTATCGCGGGTCAAAATGCTATCGCCCTCACCGATCAACTCAATCGCGCGCTCGGTCCCGTCGGACATGCGGATCATGGTGCCACGGGTGAAACAGACGCAGGTATAGTCGGAAAAACTGAAGTCACCGGGATCATCATCGGCCTTGATCAGGGTGTATTCAACGCCGGGTTTTAGGGGGGAAACCGGCAGAAAATACCCAGGCGTTGCGTGGTCTATGTCGTCGTCACTTTCATCAGCATCGGGGCCAGAAAGCGTAAGGACGTCTACTTTTGAGCCGTCCGAGCCAAAAAATGTCAGTCGGCTTTCAAGCTGAAAACCATCGCCTAATGTGCCAAGCTCGGCCTCGGAGGGATCGTTGGAGGGACCAACTGCGAGGTCGTGCGAGGCAGCATCAGGCGAAAACAAATAGGAATCACCAACGCTCGACTGCCCGGCATCGCCGAGATTATCGCCGAGATTAAGGCCAGAGGTCACGATAAAATCGCTCCGCAAATAGGCGTCGCAAATCTGGTGGTCACCTGACCTATCCAAAATCCCATCGCTGTGAAACCCGTCGCTCATTTCCTGATAAACCACTGCATTCTGGGGATAGCACCACCCGTTTGGACTCCCCCCTTTTATGGTTCGTCCTAGGCAATCCCCACCGCCATGGTCATAACGAAATTAGGCGAAAATTGGAAAAATGTCAATAAATCAGGTAATTCGGGGGCGTAATTAAGGCATTGTTAGCGGTGGCGAAACAGTCCGCTGGATTTGACGCGGTTCATTTCCGATAGTGCTGTAATGACTCATCCTCTCGGTTGTTGTGGCTATTGACAGCATTCGGAAATTGTCGCTACCGGCCGGTGGTCAGGCGGGGAATCTCGATTAATTTGGACAAAATTCGCGACAATTTGTGCCGCTGGTTAACCATGCGAATCACCGTTTCAAGGCTTGACGAGCCGCGAGTCCTGCCTAATCTGGCCGCCTTGTAGCAAGCCGAAGGGGCATGTCAGATGGATTTGGGAATTAACGGGAAATGGGCGATTATCTGTGCCAGCTCCAAGGGTTTGGGGCGTGGATGTGCTGAGGCTTTGGCCGAAGCCGGGGTTAATTTGGTGATGAATGCGCGCAGCGTTGGCCCGCTTGAACGCGCCGCCGACGCGCTGCGTAACACCTATAGTGTCGAGATTCTGACCGTGACGGCAGACATTGCCACAGCCGAGGGCCGCGCTGCCGTTCTGGCCAAATGCCCAAGCCCGGATATTTTGGTTAACAACGCTGGCGGTCCGCCCCCCGGCATGTGGAACGATTGGGAGCGTGAGGATTTTATCGCCGCCCTTGACGCCAATATGCTGGCGCCGATTGCCATGATGAAGGCGGTTTTGCCGTCAATGATGGAAAAAGGTTGGGGCAGGGTGGTCAACATCACCTCGCTCTCGGTGAAATCGCCGGTTGCGGTGCTGGGCTTGTCTAATTCGGCGCGTGCGGGCCTGACCGGATATGTGGCGGGAACGTCGCGTCAGGTTGCCAGCGCTGGTGTGACGATTAACAATCTTTTGCCGGGCATTCACGCCACCGACCGCGCGGTCTCGCTGGATGGCGGGGTGGCCAAGGCGCAGGGTATTTCGCCCGAGCAGGCCAAGGCGCAGCGTTGCCAAACCATTCCCGCCGGTCGATATGGCACGCCGGAGGAGTTTGGCTCTGCCTGCGCGTTTTTATGCTCCGAGCGAGCGGGCTATATCGTCGGGCAAAATATCCTGCTGGATGGTGGTGCGATCAACGCGACACTTTAAGCAGGCTTGAACGGGGTGCATTTGCTTGCTAAATGGCTGAGGAGAGAACCTGATCATTTTGCTCAGGTAGAGGATTGGCGGGCGCTTTGAGCGGCAAAACTCCACGACTGGAACTGGATCAGATCACCCGCGCCTTTGATGGTGTGTCGGTGGTTGATGAGCTGTCGTTGGCATTGGAAGCGGGGCAGGTCACTTGCTTGCTTGGCCCGTCGGGTTGTGGAAAATCGACGACTTTGCGCATCGCGGCGGGGGTTGACAAACAAAACGCCGGACGGGTTTTGATCGACGGGACCGAGGTCTCGGGCAAGCGGCGACATCTGCCTCCCGAAAAGCGCAAAATCGGCCTGATGTTTCAGGATTTCGCCCTGTTTCCCCATCTGAGCGTGGCTGATAACGTGGCTTTTGGCCTGAAAAATACCAGCAAAGCACAAAAACAGGCGCGGGTTTCAGAGCTGCTTGAGCGCGCGCATCTGACGGATTTTGGCCCGAAATATCCTCATCAATTATCGGGCGGGGAGCAACAGCGCGTGGCCTTGGTGCGCGCGTTGGCCCCCAAACCGCAAGTAATGTTGATGGACGAGCCGTTCTCTGGGCTTGATAATCGGCTGCGCGACGACATTCGCGACGACACGCTGTCGCTTCTGAAAGAAGAGGGCACGGCGGTTTTGCTGGTCACCCACGAGCCGGACGAGGCCATGCGCATGGCCGACAATATCGCTCTGATGCGGGGGGGGCGGATCGTGCAGATGGGCGCGCCATATAACCTTTATAACGCGCCGGTTGATCGGGCGGCGGCGGCGTTTTTCTCTGATGTTAACGTTATTCACGGGGTGACGCGCAACGCGCTGACCGATACGCCGTTTGGGCAGTTTTTGACGCCGGGTATGGTTAATGACGCCGATGTGGAGATTATTATTCGCCCCCAGCATCTGAAAATCGACTTTGATCGCCACGGCAAGGGGCCGGACCCCACCCCGAGCGACGGGGTTGCGGCGCGCGGGCTGGTCAGGCGCGCGCGATTCATGGGGGCGGAAAGTCTGATCGAGTTTACGATGGATTACGACGGCTCCGATTTGCGCGCGACCGTGCCGGGGGTGTTCTTGCCCAAGGCTGACACCGCGTTGTGGCTGACAATCCGCCGCGATCGGTGCTTTGTTTTCGCTTGCGCCAAGCAGCGCCGGGTCACGGATCCGTTTATCGCCGCGATCGCCGCGAGTTGAGGGCGGTTGACCTTCAATCCGCTTGGGCTTAGCAGGCGCGTATGGCGCGTATTCCGGTTCTCAATCTTAGCAATATCAACCTGACATTTGGCGGAGACCCGCTGTTGTCGGACCTCAACCTGACCGTTCAACCCTTTGATCGGGTGGCGCTGGTCGGGCGCAATGGGTCGGGCAAGTCGACGGTGATGAAAATCATGGCGGGCTTGATTGAACCCGACAGCGGAGAGCGGGTTCTCAGCCCGGGTTTGAGCGTTGGTTATATGGAGCAAGACCCGGATTTCACCGGGTTTGCGACCATTGGCGATTACGCCGCTTGTGGCCTTGATCCGGGCGATGAATATCGGGTGGAACGGGCGACCGAGGGCCTTAAACTGATGCCGGATACCGAGCCTGACAAGGCCTCGGGCGGCGAGCGGCGGCGTGCAGCGCTGGCCAAGATTATCGCGCGGGCCCCTGATTTGATGTTACTGGACGAGCCGACCAACCATCTGGATATCGAGGCGATTGCCTGGCTCGAGGCCCATTTGTCAAACAGCCGCTCGGCCTTCGTGCTGATCTCGCATGACCGTGCTTTTCTCAAGGCGCTGAGCCGCGCGACTTTGTGGGTGGATCGCGGGCAGATGCGGCGCCAAGACCGGGGGTTCGAGGGATTTGAAGAATGGCGCGATCAGGTGTTTGTCGAGGAGGACATGCAGCGCCACAAGCTCAAGCGTCTGATCAAAGCCGAGGCCCGTTGGGCGGTTGAGGGGATTTCAGCGCGGCGCAAACGCAATCAGGGCCGGGTGCGTCGTCTTCGCGATTTGCGCGACGAGCGTTCGGCGCAGATCGGTCGACAAGGGGTGGCCAAGCTTGAAATGGACAGCGGACCCAAGTCGGGGCGGCTGGTGATCGAGGCCTCCTCTATGTGCAAAAACTTCGGTGATCTGGCGATTGTGAATGATTTCTCCCTCCGAATTATGCGCGGCGAGCGCGTGGCGCTGGTGGGGCCAAACGGCTCAGGGAAAACCACGCTGATAAATCTGCTGATGAAAAAAATCGAGCCGGATGCGGGAGCCGTGCGTCACGGCGTTGGCCTGCTGCCAGCGATTTTTGATCAAAACCGATCAGCACTTGATCCCAACGCATCGCTTTGGGAAACACTGACCGAAGACCGCGATCTTGGTGTTTCGGGGCGAAATGATCAAATTATGGTTCGGGGTGTGCCGCGTCATGTGGTGGGGTATCTGAAGGATTTCCTGTTTGACGAAGGGCAGGCACGGGGACCCGTTCGCGCGCTTTCAGGCGGCGAAAAGGCGCGTCTGCTGCTGGCGCGACTGTTGGCGCGGCCGAGCAATATTCTGGGGCTGGACGAGCCGACCAATGATCTGGACGTGGAAACGCTCGATCTGTTGCAGGAGATTTTGGCCGAATATGACGGGACGGTCTTGTTGGTCAGCCATGATCGCGATTTCCTCGACCGGGTTGCCACCACCACGATTGCTATGTCCAAAGGCGGGCGCGCCACCGCCTATGCCGGAGGGTGGAGCGACTATCAGAGCCAGAGGGAGGATGATCAAATATCGGGGTTGCCCAAGAAAACCGTGGCAAAAAAGGGGGGCGCGCAAGCAGAACGGGCACAAAAATTGCCGCCACAGCAACAAGCACAGCTGAGCTATGTTGAGGAACACCGGCTAAAAACGCTTCCCGATTTGATTGCTCAACTCGAGGCCGAAATCGCCCGGCTGGAGAGTTTTTTGAGCGCGCCTGATTTGTTTCAAACCGCCCCGCAAAAATTCGCCAAAGCCAGCGAAGGGCTGGTGGAGCGCCAAGCCAAGCTCGCCGCTTATGAACAAGAATGGCTCGAGCTTGAAGAGCGGGCCTCGTAGCCCTGAAGCGCGCTAGATATTTGCCAGCGCGCGCGCGTTTTCAAACAAACCCACCCCGCCAATCGAGATCGTGGTCACACCGATTGCCAACTGAAGAGCGGTGTTGGTCTTGCTCAGCAGGCGCGCGGGGCGGGTTGAGCCGATAAAGCACATGCGCGCCAAGCCCCAGCTGCATCAGGCCAACCAACGCCTCGATTTCTTGTGACAATCGCACGCCAATCGCCAGTCTGGTCATCAAAATGATGCCGCCGACGATCATCAGACTGATGGTGTGATCAAGGTGCTTTTCGCGGGCGTTTTTCGCGCGGTCCCGCCCATGCAAAAGCCGCCCGCAAAAATGACGGGCGGCCCAGCTTTTGCGCCGTGTTATTGCCAAGTGGTGTAGCCCAGGCGCATTTTTTTGAATGAGCCGCCGTAAACAGCGTTCACGCGGAACTGGCTGATGCGGCCTGCGTTGGTTTTCATGCAAACATATGAGCCGACTGGGACATAGTTGATGTTAACGCGGGCACCGGAAAAGCTCGCGGCACTACAGCCGGAAAATCCTCGGTTGGAGCGATTGCCAACCGCCATTTTCGCGCCGTTGAGTGGTTTCAGATAGCGATGCGTCGGGTTAACGGCTTGAAACCAGATGTCGGCACCCGGTGCGGAAACCAAGCCATGATCAAAATCGGCGGTGTAGGTCTGTTTTAGCAAGATCGGGCCGGTCGAATAGGTGACCGGAACGATCGGTGTCGGGGTCGGAGCGGGTGTCAGCGTGGCGCTGGCGTTGGTCAGCAAAGCGATCGCGGCCAGTCCGGCGAAGAGGGTGAAAGCCTCTTGCTGTGTCAGCGCGCTGGCGGGGGCTGCGGTCATGCCGGTCATTGCGATTGCGGCGGCGGCGGCGGTTGCTGTGAGTTTGGTTTTCATTGGTCTGTCCTCTCAAATGTTTTTATCGGGTCGTGCCTGTTGGGGCGGTAACGTTTTGCGGCGAGCCGGATTGGCTGTTTGCCGATGAGCTGACATTGGCCAAAACCTGCGATGTTAGGCAATTTCTTGGCGCTGATATGTGATAACGCGTTGGTCTATATTGCGTAAAAACAACGAGTTACCTCAAGAAGTAGGCCGGATCATTGATGGTCGGAAAGCCTCGATAATCTGGCGGGGCAGTCGGGAAACGCTTGATTTGCGCATAAACAAGATCAAAACTCGGCCCAACAGAATCGTTTGTTAAGGAATTTCGGGTGGGATCTGGTCCGCTTAGCGGCATCAAAATCGTCGAGATCGCCGGATTGGGGCCAACCCCGTTCACGGCCATGACGTTGGCTGATATGGGGGCCGAGGTGGTCCGGGTAGCGCGCAAGGACGCGCGTCCTCTTTTGGGCATGGAATATGACGTCCTTGATCGCGGACGAGGTTTTGTGAAACTCGACCTGAAACAGCCCGAAGATTTGGAGCGAGTCACCAAGCTGATCAATCTCGCCGACGGGGTGATCGAGGGTATGCGTCCCGGTGTGATGGAGCGGTTGGGGCTTGGTCCCGAACAGTTTGAAGTCACAAATCCGCGCCTGATTTACGGTCGTATGACCGGTTGGGGCCAGTCCGGGCCGCTGTCGCAAGCGGCGGGGCATGACATTAACTATATCGCGCTGAGCGGGGCCTTGCACGCAATTGGCCCGGCAGAGCAGCCGGTTCCTCCGCTTAATCTGCTGGGTGATTTTGGCGGCGGCGGCATGTATTTGGCGTTTGGAATGGTGTGCGCGCTGCTTGAGGCC
>JAADIJ010000042.1 GCA_013151335.1 Alphaproteobacteria bacterium
GAACCGTCGCGTCCGGACGCGTGTCTTATCCCCTAAAATGCGGGCCACAGCGATCTTGGTATTGTCGTAGAGAATAGACTGCGGAACACCACCAAAGAAGGCAAAAGCTGATACATGCCCATCGCAAAACGCCTCCGTCGTCTCTGCTGGATAGCCCTTCACAAACACCGCATCAGAATGCGGCAGGCTCATTGCGAAGAAGTGGATCTTGCACTCAACGCCGCCAATCACGCCATTGGTCTCGCCAAAGTCGACCTGCGCATGGCCCGGCCGATGCGACAAGGGCACAAACACCTCTTTGGTGCGCCGCTTTTGCTCGCGCACATAATAGGTCACCGTCGTCAGACTTCCATCATATCCATGTTCATCGCGCAGGCGCTCAAAAATGCGCTTGGCCGTGTGACGTTGCTTTTTGATCAGGACCTTATCTGAATGCAGTACCTCATCGATGATGCCAACATAGGCATCAAGCGTGGGCCGACGTGGCGCTTCTGAACGTCGATACCCAGGCGGCAACTCATGCAGCAACATCTTCGCTATCGTCTTGCGATCTTTGTTGAAAATACGCGCTGCTTCCCGAGCAGACATGCCGTCCTTCAAACAAGCACGGCGCACACGACTATAAATATCCACAGAATACATCTCCCGCCCTCCGAATTAACGAAGGGCACAAACTGGCGGAATTTTACTCCGCTACAATCACATTATATGATCGCTTCTGTGGCCCAATATTGCACTGCGTTTTACAGGGCAGAAAGCTGAAGCCGAGGCCTATGTCCGTCAGTTCTTCGAGGTTAACCCTGACGGGGTCTTGCCATTGCTACAGCTGAGGAAAGCGTTGAAGATCACCAACACTCCCAACTTCAACAAGGCGATCCGAAAGCACAAAGCCTTCACAGCGGTGCTTGATCAGCTAGGGGTGATTGAGGTCGTAGAAGGCGACGGCAAGCGTCCCAATGCGCTGAAACGGCTCTTCGGCCCTGTCCCCGGCTCCACCTACGTCGCGGATGTCTGACCCTGAAAAATGTGAGCGCCCTATCAATAGGCGGGGCGTTCGCTAATCCCCCCGGTGTGGTGGTCGTTCCTTGCCCAGCGCATTCCCTGCCAACCACAGCCAGCACAAGTGACCCCTCAAGCCATCCCCTCAGCTTCAAGCACAGGCCACACCACCCCAGTCCAGCAACTAACAACCAAACCGTAGACCAGCTGGTGCCTGTTGACAGGGATTCCCGACACAGATAGCCCTTGTTTTGCTGGAGCTACAAGCTGAGGCGATGCCTGCTGCCGGAATAGAACTTCTCAGCGGCACCACAGCCTAAGCTAACATACTGAAATTACGCCATCTTTTAGCGCGCGTTAAGAGTGGTAGATCATATCGTTAACCAAATCCTCTGCATACACCTTCGAGAAAGTTGGCGTTTTCTACGTTGGCAGACGCGTCCGTTCTGAACATATTTGTCATTATTCATCGCCAAGGATCGTATATTCATTACGACCTCGGTCAGCGCGATTCGCTGAAACTAGAGCGCGAAAAGCTGAAGATCAACTCGACGAAGACTGGAATAGAGATCCAGAACGACGGCCAGATAAAGCCTACCTCTCGCGGGTCCAGATATATTTGATATTAGCGGTCGCAGATTGACAATCCAGCTGTCGGCTTTCTATTCGCAAAATCCACCATTTCGACCGCACCTTTGCCGCGTTTGAGACGTTTTTCATCAAAAATGTCGGAAAATTCATTGAACGGCGAGGAAAATTGCAACCTATTGAACTAAATACGATGGATTTTTTAGGGAGGAGGCGCGCAATGAAAAACACCTATCGGGTAGTGGTAATCGGCGGCGGAGTGGTCGGCGTTTCGGTCCTTTATCATCTGGCAAAATTCGGCTGGAAGGACGTGGCAATCGTCGAGCGTTCGATCCTGACGGCAGGGTCAAGCTGGCACGCCGCAGGCGGGGTACATGCGCTCAACGCCGACCCGACCATGGCTGCGCTGCAATCTTACACCATTGATCTGCTCAGCGAGGTTGAGCGTGAAAGCGGGCAAAATATCGGCTTTCACATGACCGGCGGCATGTCCATCGCCTCGACCCCCGAGCGCTGGGAATGGCTGCAATCGGCTTACCGAATTTTCCAGACTATTGGCATTGACGACTGCCGGCTGATGGGGCCGGACGAGATCAAATCCAAGTGCCCGATCATGGAGACCAGCGACATTCTCGGCGGTCTCTGGGCCGATCGAGAGGGGTATGTGGATACCACCGGAACGGTTCACGCCTATGCCGGAGCGGCCAAGAAACACGGTGCCGAAGTGATCGAGCACACCAAGGTCGAAGCGCTAAATCAGCGCCCCGATGGCACATGGGACGTGATAACAGACAAGGGAAATATCCATGCGGAACATGTAGTTAACGCAGGCGGTCTCTGGGCAAAACAGCTTGGCCGCATGGCCGGTCTCGACCTGCCGCTAAGCCCTTTGTCGCACCATTATTTCATCACCGACACCATCCCCGAAATCGCCGCTCTGGACTTCGAGGTTCCCATGAGCGTCGACCTCGAAGGTTTCACCTATATGCGTCAGGATCAGCAGGGAATTCTGATCGGCATCTATGAAAATAACCACCAGCATTGGCAGATGGATGGCGCGCCTTGGGACTATGGTTTTGAGCTGCTGCAAGAAGATCCCGACCGGATCGAGGCCGAGTTGATGATGGCCTATCAACGCTATCCGGTGTTGGAAAATGTCGGCATCAAAAGCTGGGTTAACGGCGCGTTTACCTTTTCGCCCGACGGCAATCCACTGGTCGGGCCGGTAGAGGGCGTGCGCAATTACTGGCTCGCCTGCGGTGTGATGGCCGGGTTCTTACAAGGTGGCGGCGTCGGTAAAACCTTGGCCGAATGGATGATCCACGGCGAGGCCGAGGCTGACGCTTGGCCCATGGATGTCGCCCGATACGGCAAATTTGCCTCAAATCGTGCATATATAAAACAGACCACCGGACAGTTTTATTCGCGTCGTTTCGTCATGAGCTACCCCAACGAGCAACTGCCAGCCGGACGAAAGCTCAAATGCGCCCCCGCCCATACCGCCATGGATCAGGCAGGCGCTGTCTGGGGCCAAAACTGGGGCCTCGAAGTGCCCCTGATGTTCGCCCCAAAAGGGTTTCGCGAAGTACCGACATTAAAAAGATCCAACGCATTTAACGAGGTCGCCAAAGAGGTGAAAGCGGTGCGCGAAGAGGTGGGATTGCTCGATATCTCCGGCTTTTCGCGCTTTGAAGTGACCGGACCGAACGCCAAAACATGGCTCAACCAGATCATGTCAAGCCGTCTGCCCAACGAAGGCCGTGCACGTCTCGCCGTAATGCTGGCCCCGTCCGGGCGACTTCAAGGCGACCTCACGCTGTTCAATTGGGGCGACGGCACATGGTGGATCATGGGCAGCTATTATCTGCGCGCGTGGCACATGAGGTGGTTTCAAAACCACAAGATAGACGGCGCCGCGATACGCGATATTTCCGATGCAACCGTCGGATTTGCCATCACCGGCCCAAAATCACGACAGGTTCTCGCAAGCTTGACCCATCAGGATATCAGCAATCAGGCCATGCCATTCCTAAGCTGTCAAACGCTGGATATCGGCCTGATCCGAGCCCGCGTCGGACGGCTGTCAGTATGCGGCGAGCTTGGCTATGAGATCAATTGCAGCGCCCTCGAACATATCGCTTTGCGCGAAAGCTTGCTGGCGGCAGGGGCCGAATTTGGCATCCGCGAGTTCGGATTTTACGCCATGAACTCGCTCAGGTTAGAGAAATCGTTCGGCATTTGGTCGGCTGAATTCAGACAGGAATATACGCCGTTTGAAACCGGTATGGATCGCTGGATCGACTGGGACAAACCGGATTTCATCGGTCGCAAAGCCGCGTTGAAAAGCCGAGACAACGCCCCCTCCAGCAAACAACTGGTCACGCTGAAACTCGACGCCGATCAGGCCGACGCCAGCGGCTATGAACCGGTTTGGCAAGGCGACAAACGGGTCGGCTACATCACGTCGGGCGGCTATGGACATCATGTGCAAAAATCATTGGCGATAGCCTTAATCGACCGATCTGCGGCAGCAGAAGGAACCGAACTTTCGGTTCATGTCGTGGGCAAACTCCGGCACGCGCAGGTCATCGCGCCCTCGCCTTATGACCCGCCCGGTCAGGCCATGCGCACCTAAACACGCCCGAGTTTTGGCCCATCTTCGCCGGATATAGACAAAAACCAGTGGCACCCCGCCAGATATTGTGGTCATGATGCGTCAACAACTGATGGGGAGCACCATGGCGCAAAAAACCGCGTTTCTGACAGGAATTACCGGACAGGACGGCTCGTATCTGGCGGAGCTTTTGCTTGAAAAAGGCTATGACGTTCACGCGATCCTGCGCCGCTCGTCGGTGTTCACCACTCCGCGCATCGACCATATTTTTGATCACCCGAACCTGCACACCTATCACGGGGACCTGGCCGATTCCAGCAATCTACACCGGCTGATCTCTGATATCAGCCCGCAGGAAATCTATAATCTGGGCGCACAAAGCCATGTTGGCGTGTCGTTTGAGGTGCCCGAATATACCGCCGAAGTGACGGGCATCGGCACGGTTCGCCTGCTTGACGCAATCCGCGATGCCAAGGTTAATTGCCGGTTTTATCAGGCCTCGACCTCGGAGCTTTTTGGCGGAATTCCCGGCACCGAACCGCAAAGCGAAACCACACCGTTTTACCCAAAATCACCCTACGGAGCGGCCAAGATTTATGCCTATTGGGTGACCGTAAACTACCGCGAGTCCTATGGAATGTTTGCCTGCAACGGCATCCTTTTCAACCACGAAAGTCCGCGCCGAGGCGAGACTTTTGTGACCAAAAAAGTCACCCAGTCAGTCGCGCGAATTTTCCAAGGTCGCCAGAAAATCCTCAAGCTTGGCAATATCGACGCCAAGCGCGACTGGGGGCATGCCAAGGATTATGTCCGTGCTATGTGGTTGATGTTGCAGCAAGATCAGGCACAGGATTACGTCATCGCGACCGGCGAAACCCACACCGTGCGCGAGTTTGTCAGTCTGGCTTTCGCCGAGGTCGGGATTGATATTTCGTGGCAGGGGCGCGGTATTGACGAAAAGGGAATTGACCAGAAAACCGGCAAAACGCTAGTCGAAATCGATCCCAAATATTTCCGTCCCGCCGAGGTTGAACTGCTGCAAGGCGACCCCTCAAAAGCAGAGCGCGAGCTTGGCTGGCACCGAGAGGTTTCCTTTGCTGAACTGGTGGCCGGGATGGTCCGGTATGACTTGAAAAACGATACTTTCGGTGGCGAGGAATAGCGGGTTTCGCGGCACCTGACCAACGTGATTTATCCGTTTAGCGGTAAGGAAACAACTATGGCGAAACGGATTTTCATAGCTGGACATAACGGCATGGTTGGTCGCGCGATTTCGCGAACGTTGCAGCTTGGGCCCGAGTGTGAACTGATCTGCAAAGGTCACGCCGATCTCGACTTGACCTCCCAATCTGCAGTCCAACAATTCTTCAAACAGCAACGGATTGACCAAGTTTATCTGGCGGCAGCCAAGGTCGGTGGTATCCACGCGAATAACACTTATCCCGCCGAATTCATTTATCAAAACCTGATGATGACCGCCAATATCATCGAGGCCGCGCATCGCGCCGATGTGCAGGATCTGCTGTTTTTAGGCTCCAGTTGCATCTATCCAAAACTGGCGGCGCAACCGATCTCGGAAGACGCTCTTTTGACCGGACAGCTAGAGGCGACAAACGAGCCATACGCCATCGCCAAAATCGCCGGAATCAAGCTTTGCGAAAGTTACAATCGTCAATACGGGCGCGATTATCGCTGTGTGATGCCGACCAATCTTTATGGCCCGCACGACAATTTTCACGCCGAGAACTCCCATGTCATCCCCGCGTTGATCAAGAAGTTTCACAAGGCGGCGACAGACGGCGATGACGTGGTTTCGATCTGGGGAACCGGCACGCCGCGACGGGAATTTCTGCATGTGGATGACATGGCCGCGGCCAGTGTCTTTGCGATGAACCTGCCCCGCGCAGAACTGGAGCAACAGACCAGCCCGATGAACTCCCATCTCAATGTCGGGACCGGCAAGGATCATACAATCCGTGAGTTGGCCGAGTTGATCGCCGAATTAACCGGCTTTACCGGACGGTTGGAGTTTGACGAGACCAAGCCCGACGGCACCCCACAAAAACTGCTTCAAACCTCCAAGCTGGCTAAACTGGGGTGGCGGTTCGAGATATCTTTGCGTCAAGGTCTGCGCGACACCATCGACTGGTATCGCGGCAATATCGATCAAGTGCGCGGCTGACGGGCCTTAACCAAACAGGTTAAGAAACTCCTCACGCAGGCTTTTTTTCTGAACTTTCCCCATGGTGTTGCGCGGCAACTCGGTCAGAATAGCGTAATGCTTGGGTCGTTTGAATTTCGCGACCGCCGTTTCAATCCCGGCCCTGACATCATCAAGGTCAATTTCCTCGCCCGCCCTTGGCACCAGCACCGCCACAACCGCCTCGCCAAAATCAGGATGAGGCACACCGATCACCGCCGTTTCCAGCACGCCGGGCAGGCCATCCAGCAGCAACTCCAACTCTTTTGGATAGATATTCAGCCCGCCGGAAATAATCATATCGTTTTGTCGGCCAACAATGCTGACATAGCCGTCGCCATCGATAATCCCGAGATCGCCAGTGATAAAAAACCCCGAGGCTCGCAACTCCTGCGCGGTTTTCTCGGGCATCTGCCAATAGCCCGCAAACAGGTTTGGCCCACGCACCTCCAGCATCCCGATCTCGTTTTCACCAAGCCGCTCGCCGGTTTCAGGGTCAGTCACAATCACCTCAACCCCCGGCAACGAGAGGCCAACCGTTCCCGCCCGACGTGCGCCATCATACGGGTTCGACGTGTTCATATTGGTTTCGGTCATACCGTAACGCTCTAAAATCGCGTGACCAGTCACCTCGCGCCACCGCTCATGGGTTTCGCTCAGCAAGGGCGCCGAGCCCGAGATAAACAGCCGCATATTGCGCGAAGCGTGCGCAAGCGACGGCTGGTTCAGCAGGCGGGTATAAAACGTCGGAACCCCCATCATCGCCGTGGCCTCGGGCATCACCGAACAGATCGCCGCCGCATCAAATCGAGGCATAAATATCGCGCGTCCACCAGCCATCAAGGTGATGTTGGTGGCAACAAACAAACCGTGAGTGTGAAAAATCGGCAATGCGTGGATCAGCACATCATGCGCGCTAAATCGCCAGTATTGCTTGAGGGTTTGCGAGTTTGACGCCAACGCCCCATGGCTCAGCATCGCCCCTTTAGAGCGCCCGGTCGTTCCCGAAGTATAAAGGGTCGCCGCCAGATCATCGGCCCCGTGAGCACGCGCCTCAAACCCCATGTTTTGGGCATCACGCGCAGCGATCAGGCTGCCGGTCTCATCCCCAGACAAGCTCCAAATATCGGCCACCTGAGCCGCACGCGCCACCTCGCCCAACGCCTCGATCTTGCTTGGATCACACACCAACAGCTTTGGCGTGGCATCCCCCAAAAAGTAGCTGACCTCGCTGGTGGTATAGCCCGGATTAAGCGGCAAAAACACCGCGCCAGCCAGCAGCGTGGCCACATAAAGCTCCAACATCGCCACCGATTTCTCCACCTGAACGGCCACACGGTCGCCAGGACAAACGCCAACCTCAACCAAGGCGGCGGCCAGCTTTTCGGCGTTGGAAAAGAACTCGCCAAAGCTGACGACCTCACACCCCGGATGCCGGATCACAAAAACATCGCCCTCGCGACCAACACTCGCCGCGCGCAATTGCGCCGCCAGATGATTGCCAAGATATGCACCGGGAAGGGTTGCTGTCATCTCGTCGCCTCATGAGAAATTACTGCGTCACCTCCCGATTTGCCCGAGTTCCACCGCCCAAGTCAATTGGCGACAAGCCCCCAACGCCCATTGAGCGCGCTGCCCGAATGGCTTATTGAGCCTCTAAACCCTGTCGCCACGCGATAAACTCATGAGAAGGCCGATCAATTGACCAATTACACCTACAAAGGCGACCTGCCTGACGATTTGAACCTCGGCCAAGTGGTCGCAATTGACTGCGAGACCATGGGCCTCAATCCCCATCGCGACCGCCTGTGCGTGGTGCAGCTTTCCTCGGGCGACGGCCATGCCCATGTGGTGCAGATCGCCCAAAACCAGACCAGCGCGCCCAATCTCTCGCGCCTGCTACTTGATCCTGATGTGCTGAAACTGTTTCACTTTGGCCGCTTTGACATTGCCGCGATGTATAATCGGTTCGGCGCGCTGGCCGCCCCGGTTTATTGCACCAAGATCGCCAGCAAGCTGATCCGCACCTATACCGACCGTCACGGGCTGAAAAATCTGTTGCAGGAATTGCTGTCGATCGACATCTCCAAACAACAGCAAAGCTCTGATTGGGGGGCAGAGACACTGACCCGCGCGCAGATCGATTACGCCGCCTCTGACGTGTTATATCTGCACCAGTTGCGCGAAAAGCTCGACGTCAACCTGCAGCGCGAAAACCGCGCCGATCTGGCCAAAGCCTGCTTTGAGTTCCTGCCCCAACGCGCCTTGCTCGACCTTGAGGGCTGGCCTGAAATTGACATATTTGCCCATTAAATCTGAGTGATGACCATGCCTTCGCTAAAAACCACCGCATTGAAAACCGGCCGCAGCGTCATCGCGCGCGAGGCCGAGGCTTTGTCGATGCTGGCCCACGCGCTTGACGATAATTTTGCGCGCGCGGTCACGCTTTTGCTAGAGGCCAAGGGTCGCGTGATCATCAGTGGCATGGGCAAATCCGGCCATATCGCACGAAAAATTGCCGCAACGCTGGCCTCCACCGGCACGCCTGCCCATTTTGTTCATCCCGCAGAGGCCAGCCACGGTGATCTCGGCATGATGGCGGAGGGAGACACCGCGCTGGTCTTGTCAAACTCCGGCGAAACACCCGAGCTGGCCGACATTATCGCCTACACCCGCCGGTTCCAAATTCCGCTGATCGGTGTTGCCGGACGCGCGGGCAGCACCTTGCTCAAACAAGCCGATGTAGCCCTGCTTTTGCCCGACGCACCGGAGGCCTGCGAGCATGGGATCGTGCCCACATGCTCAACCACCATGACACTTGCCCTTGGCGATGCACTGGCTATCGCCTTGATGCAACACAGAAAATTCACGCCAGAGAACTTTCGCATATTCCATCCCGGCGGCAAGCTTGGCGCACAGCTTTCGACCGTTGCCGACCTTATGCACCAAGGCGATGAAATCCCGCTGATCTCGCCTGAAACCCCCATGAGCGAAGCGCTGTTAACCATCAGCCAAAAGGGATTTGGCGTGGTAGGCGTGGTCGCAGACGGCAAGCTTGTTGGCGCAATCACCGACGGGGATTTACGCCGCAACATGCAAGGCCTGCTGGAAAAAACCGCCGCCGATGTCATGACGCACAGCCCGAAAATGATCGCAGCCGACGCCTTGGCCGTAGAGGCGCTCGGCATCATGAACAGCGGCAAAATCACCACGCTGTTCGTCAGCAAAACCGCCGATTGCACCGAGGTCAGCGGCGTTTTGCACATTCACGATTGCCTGCGTGCCGGGGTTGGCTGAATGCGCAGGCGCAACATCAACGCCTATTCGCGCTTTGTCGCTTGGGCAAAAATCATCCTGCCACTAACCGGATTGGCGATCCTCAGCGGGTTGTTTTTGTTCTCTGAAACCAGCGCGCCCGACTTGCCTGTGGGGATAACCAAGGCCGAGCTCAATGATTTTGCCAGCAAACAACGCATCACCAATCCGCGCTTTGCCGGCATGACCACCTCGGGCATCGCCATCCAGCTTTCCGCCGCCGAGGCCAGCCCGGATAGCCGCGACGCAACCGCCTATACCGCCAATGATCTGCACGCCAAAATAGAGATGCCCGACGGGGCCACCATCGCCATTACCGCATTGCGCGGCACGATCGATTCAATCTCACGGTTTGCCCAACTGACGGACGAAATCTCTCTGACCACATCCGACGGTTATGTGGCCAAAACCTTTGGCCTGCGCTTTTCTCTGGATCAGCTCGATATCACAAGTCAGGGCGAGATCACCGCCAAAGGACCGCTGGGTCTGATCAAGGCTGGCGGCTTGCAAATTATATCTGAAACATCGGGCAAACGGGGTGACAGTGGCGGGTATGTTCTGCTGTTCAAAGATGGCGTAAAGCTGATATACAAGCCCTGACAACCGTTTATAGGCAGATTATGAATAGAAAAATTAAAATATTGATCGTTGGGACTTTGGCGATTTTCATGACCCAGACCGCTCCTGCGCTGGCGCAATCGACCTCGGTGCCGTTTGGCGGACTGAGCCACGACACCAGCCAGCAGGTCGAGATCGTGTCCGACAGCTTCACCGTTTCGCAAAGCGACGGCACCGCCGAATTCGTCGGCAATGTTGTCGTCGGTCAGGGCGATATGCGCCTGTCAGCCGGTAAAATCGTGGTTAAATACGCGGCTGGCGACGGCAAAGCCACGGGCCGCATCAACCTTTTGATCGCCTCGGGAGGCGTCACGCTGGTCAGCGGTACCGAGGCGGCAGAGGCCAAGCGCGCGGTTTATTCGATCAAAAAGGGCAACATCGTCATGACCGGAGACGTGATCCTGACCCAAGGCAAAAACGTGTTGTCCGGCCAGAAAATGATCATCGATCTTAAGACCGGATCGGCCAAAATCGAAGGCCGCGTCAAGACCATTTTCCAGACCGGCACCTCAAAATGACCACGGCTCCGGACCTCCAGCTTGCCGATATCAGCGGCGGTCTCTCGGTCCGAAATCTCGGCAAAAGCTACAAGCGCCGCCGGGTGATCCATGACGTCTCGATGGACCTCAACCGAGGCGAAGTGGTAGCCCTGCTTGGTCCCAATGGTGCTGGCAAAACCACCTGTTTTTACGCAATCGCCGGTCTCGTCACACCAGAGGCCGGTCGGGTTTTCGTCGAAGGCCGCGATGTCACCACCTTGCCGATGTATCGCCGCGCGCGGCTCGGGATTGGCTATCTGCCGCAAGAGGCCTCTATTTTTCGCGGCATGACCGTTGAGGATAACATCACGGCGATCCTTGAACGCTGGGTGCCGGATCGCAAAAAACGCCACGAGCGACTGGAGGAACTGCTGGGCGAGTTTTCCGTCGAACACCTGCGCCGCGCCTCCGCCATGTCGCTTTCCGGTGGCGAGCGTCGTCGCGTCGAGATCGCCCGCTGTCTGGCCAGCGAGCCGAAATATGTGCTGCTGGACGAGCCGTTTGCCGGTGTTGACCCAATCGCAGTCGCCGATATTCGCCACCTCGTCTCGCAGCTCAAAAATCGCGGCATCGGCGTGCTGATTACCGACCACAACGTGCGCGAGACCCTCGGCATCGTTGATCGCGCCTATATTTTGCACGAGGGCCAAGTGCTGATGAGCGGAACTGCCGAGGAGGTCGTGAACGACGAAAACGTTCGCCGCGTCTATCTCGGCCAGAATTTCCGCATCATCTAAGCGGCGCGCGAGGCCAATATGTCGCTCAAACCCGGCCTGCGCCTCAGCCAATCCCAGCGCCTGACGCTAACCCCGGCCCTGCGCCAGTCGATCTCTGTTCTGGGCATGTCGAACTCCGAGCTGCTCGATCATGTCGAGGCCGAACTGGCCCAAAACCCGCTTTTGCTGGCCGAAACATCGCGATATTCCGGCGCTTCGGGAGATTTTGACCTCGCGCTTGATACCGTTGCCGCCCGCAAAACCCGAGGGGAAAATCTGCGCGACCAAATCGCCCTACTTGCCGCAAATCGCCAAACCGCCCTGATCGCCGGATATCTGGCTGATGACCTGACCGACGAGGGCTATCTTTGCGACGACGACGCGGAACTGGCGCAAACGTTGAAGATCGATGTCAGCGAAATCACCAAGGCCATCTCGCTGTTGCAGCGCTGCGAGCCGACCGGGATCGGGGCCAGAAACCTGCGCGAATGTCTTGATTTACAACTTTGCGCGCTAGAACAACCGCCACAAATTCGCGAGCTAATCCTTGATAATCTAGGCCTTTTTGCTGACTCCGATTGGGCAAAACTGCAAAATCTATCGGGCCAAAGCCGCGCCGATCTTGACATTCTAAACGATCTTTTACGCGCGCTGAACCCATTTCCGGGCGAGGATCTTTCACCCAATATGGCCGAGGTTCTTTACCCCGATATTCGCATAACACCGCTGCCCGAGGGCGGATTTTCAATCGAATCCGTCAACTCCACCTTGCCGTCGCTTACCGTGAACGCCGATTTGATGAATGAAAAATCCACCGCCAACGCTGAGGCCACACAATATTTCAACGATCGTATTTCGCGCGCCAAAATCCTGATCCGCGCGATTGAAGCACGCTCAAAAACCATCCTGCGGGTCGGCCGGCAGATCGCGACCGAGCAACACAGGTTTTTCGCCGACGGGCACGCCCATCTGCGGCCTCTGCGTCAGATCGACGTGGCACAATCGCTCGGACTGCATCCATCAACCGTGGCCCGCGCCATCGCCAACAAGGCGCTGGAGTGTCGTTTTGGCATCCTGCCGCTCAAATTTTTCTTCACGCCGGGATTGAAGTCCCTGACCGACCAACAAGCCGTATCGGCCTATGTTATCCAACAGCGGATCACTCGGCTGGTTCATGCCGAAAATCCGGCGCAAATCCTGTCCGATGCGAAAATTACAGCGCATTTACAGCAAAGTGGAGTTGACATCGCACGCCGTACTGTAGCCAAATACAGACAATGTCTGAAAATTCCGTCGTCAGTTCAGCGCCGCAAGTCAAAGAAACTTCTTTGAGCGCGCGCACTTGTATTGTGCCCGACCCAATCCCCATTTTTCAGATATACCGCCCGCGTAATGTTAGCGGGCCTCAATTTCCCAACTAAAGAAGGAGAGAAAATGCGCTATCAAATCAGCGGCAAGCAAATCGACATCGGCGACGCTTTGCGCGAGCATGTAGAAACCGAACTTGGCGAGGCAGTTCGCAAATATGCCCAGCGTCCGACCGATGCTCAAGTGGTATTTTCCAAGGATGCGACCGAGTTTGTTTGCGAGGCCACCGTCCACCTGTCAACCGGCCTGACCACACAAGCGAGCGCGCATGCCTTTGATATTTATGAGTCTTTTGAACAGTGTAGCGAGAAAATCGAAAAACAGATGCGTCGGTATAAGCGGCGATTGAAGGATCATCACAAGGATCACGAATCACCGGTTGAATCTATGATAGCATCGTCCTATATCCTCGCCGGATCAGATGACGACTCGCAAGAGCCGGAACCGGAGACATTGCAGCCTATCATCGTTGCCGAGTTGACGACCAAGATCAACTCTCTCTCGGTCGGCGAGGCGGTCATGCAGATGGAACTGAACCACGCGTCGGTCTTGGTGTTCAACAACGAGCGCCACAATCGCCTCAACGTGGTCTATAAACGAGACGACGGAAATATCGGTTGGATTGACCCGTCATAAGCCATAATTGGCCGGAACTGGAGGCTCTGGAACCGGCCACTAAAGAGCGGGGGGATCGATGGAGCTTTCTGAAATCCTTAAGCCGAGTGCCGTCAAATCAATCGGCCAGTCCGTCAGTAAAAAGCGTCTGTTGCAAGAGTTGTCAGCTCTTGCAGCGGAGCTTTATGATATTGACGAGAACACGGCCTTTGATGCGTTGCAAGAACGCGAAAGCCTCGGCCCGACCGGCGTTGGCGAAGGTATTGCCATTCCGCATGCTCGAATTGAGGGCCTGAAATCGGTGGTTGCGGTGTTCTTCCGGCTTGAAAAACCTATGGAGTATGATTCGGTTGACCGCATACCCGTCGACCTTATTTTCACATTGTTTGCGCCGATGGATTCAGGTGTTGATCATTTGAAGGCGCTGGCCGTCGTGTCGCGACTTCTGCGCCAGCCATCCGTGCGCGCTAAGCTGCGCGCCAATGACGACCCGTCAGTCCTTTACACGATCTTAACCGAGGTTAATGCCAGCAAAGCCGCCTGAGCGACGCCGCCATCACCCCTCCCAATCGCCAAACCCGAAATTCAGATAGTCCCGCACATAAATCTCGCGGGTCTTTTTCTCGATCTCGGGGTCGTAAATCTGTGACAGGGAAAATGGCGCGAACGGCAACTCTGGCGCCTCAATCTTGCGGCCCCCCGGAAAACCACAAATATCCTCAATATAAGCGCAAGTCGTTGCCAAGTCCTGCTCCTTCACGATGTGCATGGGCGACATAACGCCCGAAAACCCTTTGAGAACAGCGCTCTGACTGGCCCAAGCGGCATCAACGCGAAGATTGGTCTGACCAGCCAAACTCTTCTTGAGAAAACCTAAGAAATCCAGAAATGCCGCTTTATGCGCAGCCAGATCATAGCCAGTCGCATCCGCGTCGTTCTTGGGAATGCCGATCTTGAATTCGCGAATAAGCACTTTGCGAATATCTTGATAGGTTGCCTGATGAGCGGGCAAAATATAGGTGCAAAAGGCAAAATATGCCCGAGCTACCGGATGGCGAACCACGGTAATGCTCTGAAAATCACGCCGCGACCGCAGCCATTCCCGCAGGGATTTCTGGCTGAACTCACCCAAAAGCGCCGCCCCGCCAAGCGCTGTCTCATGCGCCTTGATCCAATCCACAACCGCTGCACCGGGCGCAGCTTTTATCGGCATGAACAAAAGTGCTGCTTTGTCGCCCGCCACATATTGCGGCACGCTCGCCCCACGTCGAGGCTCAAAGCTTGGCGCGCTATTCAACCCCATCAAATCCATGTCACCGAGAGCGCCGATCATCGCGACGAAATTGGCAACCTTGCTTTCCAGAGAGGCCGGATTTTGTTTTTTCAGCTTGCGGCTAAGCGACGGAATTTGGTGGTTCGAGCCAAGAAACCGCGCCAAACCATTGATCACGTCAAGCGAGCCGATATCGTCGTAATTAATATAAAATGCCGTCTGCCCGCTGGTTTGCAAACCATTAAGCAGGCGCAACTGAAACTCTTGCAAGCGCTCCAGATATTCGCTGAACTCCTGCGCATCAAAGTCGATCATCGCGGTTTTTTGGTGTTTCACGTTGGTCAGCCGCCACTGATTGGTGACAGCGGCGATCTTGCGCGACACATAGCTGTCCAGAGGGTTGCGCGTCAAAATCACCTTCGCACAATCTCGATCCTCAAGACATCGCGCCAAGACCCTTGGATCGTGGTCGCCGAAAAACCGAAACCCCGGCATCTCGTCAGGATTGGCCGTGCACATGGCATCAAGCAACGTGATCGGGTCTTTTTGCCGCGCGCCAAGATCAATACCGAACATGTTGTCCTTTTTAGGGCCGCCAACAAAATGCGGGTTGAACAGTTCCCCGTAGCTGGTCAAATCAGGGAATAAATTGATGTTCTCTTCCAGATAGTTCGACCCGGTTCGCATATCTGCAAACACCACAAAATACCGAAATTGCCGCCCAGCCATCAGCGCACCGCATAGGGTTTGGCGGGCGAAACAGGCTGGTCGCTCTGGCGCCCCAGCGGGAAATCACCGACCGAATGGGGGTTCATCCCCTCGTTTTTCAGCTTTTGCACGAACTGCCCAAAACCAGTCAGATCGGCCATTTTCGGCACTTCGGTCAATTTCCGGCTGGCGGTCGGATCAACCCCGTCAAGGATGGTTTGCAAGATCGGCATCGGCGTCTCCACAAACTCCGCCAGCGACCAGATATTGACATGCGCACGCACCTCGTGTTGGCGCAGCCAGTTCACATGCCGCGCCTCAATCGACTGATAGCGCGCCGCGACCCGACGGACCCGCTGAAAGTTTAATTTAGAGTGAAACAGCGGCACAGCCCACGCGCCGGTGATGACAAAAAAGCTGGCATTGGGGTCACCACTGGCAAAGCCCGAGATATCCTGACGGTCAGCAGGACCGAACTGAAAGCTCTGATGCTCGCCTTGCGTATTCCAGATCAGGCTGGCAAGAAACTTCTCCGGGTTGTAGTCGCGCAACTTTGCGCTGTTAGCCAAGCACCCGTTGTAAATCGTTGCATTTCCAGCAAATTTCACCGTTCGCTTGTTAAATAAATGGCCATGAACCCGCGTCCCTGTCCGCTTTTCCAACCACGTTTCAAAGTTGGAAAATAGATCGCTGAACCCCTCAAAAACACTGTAGGACGCGCAGGTCCGTGGCAGGTTCCACAGATGCGCTTTGGGAAAGCGGCTCTGCATTTGCAAACCATCGCGCCCGTTCAAACGCTTGTCGATGGCCTTGGCGAAAATCTTGTCGAGCTTGCGCGGATTAGGTTCGATCCGCGCGAGTTTCTTCAAATCTCCCCCCAAAAACTCGCGATAAAGTAGGTTGGCTCGGGGCCAGATCTTGCGCGCAACGAAACAATCCGAGCGCTGCAACAGTTGCAAATGATCCTCGTAAAACACATGCGGTTTTCCCTGAAAATCAAACCGTGACAGGGTTAGCGAGCGGCTTTCGATCATGGTTGAATGTTTGCGCACAAGTGTTTGAAAATAGGCCTCGTCAGGGATCCAGACTGTGCTGAAATAGCTGTCATAAACCTCGCGATCCGGGTCGGTCAAAATCGCCTCAAGCGTCTCGCGCGTCAAACACCACCATTGCGATCCAAGATGCGGCCGCACCCCCTCGGGAATGGCCCGACTGATCCCCAATCGACGTTGCAGCTTGACGTAACCATCAAAAATCCGCCGCCGACGCTTCCACGAAAACGGAAACCGCAGCGTAAACCGCTCAAGATCAAGGCCGCCAACCGTCCAGGTCACCTCTTGCGTGGTGACAGATTCGATGAAATCGGTGCCGGCGTGCTTGTCGAGATAAGCGTTCATCTCTTCCAACGGACGCAGCGGCAGACAAGAGCCGCTGGCGAGAAAAACGTGACTAATATCGTCGGAATTGCTCAGCAACAGGGTCGCCGCGTCCAAAGTTGCCGACACGATCGAGAACCGACCCCATTCACATGCCCGCCGTTCGACAAACCGGATATTGTCAAACCGCGCCAACCCATCCTGCAACTCGCGATAATCTTCGTCATCGGCGCGCGCATCCACATGGATCACCACAGGACTGCGCCGCTGCGCCCAATACCCCGCAACCTGCGCCACCCGATCCAGATGCTCATGCGCCAATATGATGAACCCAACCGCCATGACGCCTTAGATCCAGTTGCCCTTGGACATCAGCCCAAGGATCTCAAGCTGTCGCCAATTGATGTATTTCTCTGACCATTTGCACCACAGGCTCGGATTTTGACGCATACCCTTCTTGTAAGCCTTATATTCAAAACTATCCGCAAAGTGTTGTTTTCGCTTACTTTCTTCCTCGGCCTTGGCCTCGAAGCTATTAAGAAACTTGGCGTGCATCAAACAGCCAGAGGCCATTTCGCCGCCGGTTTCGCTGAAGGTCATGTTAAGGCCACGCGGCAAAAGCGTGTGGGTCGAGCTGACATAAATATTTCTGCGCGACCATTTCACCAGCGGGATTTTGTTCAAGGCCGGTGCGCGTTCCGGCGCGTTGGGGAAAAATGCGCGCGCGCGTGGCCCGCCCTGTATCCACAGATTGCCATATTTCTTATTGCGTGAAATCATGTAGTTGCCCGCGTCAAAATACTCGGCAACCTCCATCGGGTTCTGGCCCTCGTGATACTCGGTCTCGTTGACGGATTTTTTGGGATAGATATCGACCAGCATCGCCGCGAATGAGCGAACCTTGGAGGAATCGAGCCAGTCTGTCAGCGCCGCCAATGGCCGTGTGTCGCAAAACGGATAGACGAAAAATTCGTCCACATCGACCACCAGCGTCCAACGGTCATGACCATATTTGCTCAACAGCCAGTTGAGCCAATCCATGCCGAAATGAGCGCTCTTATAACTGGCAGTCGTGCCCCAAACCGAGGCATCCGATTGCTCGGCCAGATATTCCCTGCTGCCATCGTCAGAGCCATTATCCACGAATAAAAAATGCCCGACCCCGAGATTGCGGTAATATTCCATGAAAAACGGCAGCCGCACCCGTTCATTTCGCAACGTGCAAAACAACAAGATATCATCCGCGCGCAGATCGGCCGTACGGTTAACAACGCCGTTCAGCTCCCTGCTTTTTCGCAAAGCCCGAACTCGTCGCTTTTTCCGCTCAAGCCTGAGTTTGTAAGAACTCAACAGACCCACAAGCCGCACCTTTCCTCAACACACACCAAAACTCCCGCAATTATGCAGACAGTCTCGCAGACGAATCTGAAGATATGGTCAAACTGCTCAATCCGGCCTGAAATACTTTCAGACCCGCCCCCGCATTTGCCTCAACGCTCCTGATCCCCGTTTATGACTTGTCCGCCCGAGAATTCATTTGGCCCGAAGATATGAGTTATCCACAATCAAGTAAAGTCACCAAACCACCGAGGCCACTCGATAATCACCATTAAACCAAGGGATTATGGCCCTATTATGGCCGCCAGTCGCCCTGCGACATCAGCCCCAGCTCGGCCAGTTGCTGCCAGCCCTCATAGTGTAGCGAAGCCTCGCACCACATATCCGGGTTTGCCATCAAGCCGTCGTAATAGTGGTCATAGCGGCTGCTATAGGTGAAATGCTCTTGGCGCTGTTTTTCCTCGCGGGATTTGTCAATCACCACATGCAGAAATTTGCTGTGCAGCAACACGCCGGTAGGCGGGTTTTGCGCTGATTGACCGAACACCTTATTAAGGCGACGCGGCAAAATGGCGTGGGTCGAGCTGACATAGGCAAAGCGCCGGTTCCATTTGACCAACGGGATTTTGTTGAGATGCGGCGCATGGCTCGGCTCGTTCGGGAAAAACACCCGCCCGCGAACGCCGCCCTGCACCGACAGATAATAAGTCCGATCCTGCATTTTGGAGATATAATCATCGTGATCAAACCAGCACAAAATCTCGAACGGGTTCTGACCCGAGCGATAAATCTGCCGATCAAGTCGCCCTTTTGGATACATATCAAGCATCAAAGCCCCAAAAGACGGGATCGAGCGCGCGTCGAGCCAGCCCGTTAACGCCCGCAACGGGCGCGTCTCGTTGTCAGGATAAACGAGGATTTCATCGGCATCGACACTCAGACACCAATGCCCGTGACCATGGCGAATTTGCAACCAAGTCAGCCAATCGACCCCGAACCGCGACTTTTTGTAGCTGTGAGTGCTGCCCCAAACCGACACATCCGGCTGCTCGGCCAGGTATTCGCGCGTGCCGTCATCGCTGTTATTGTCGACAATAAGAAAATGCTCAACGCCAAGCGCACGGTAATGTTTGAGGAAAAACGGCAGCCGCAAAATCTCGTTGCGAACGGTTGAAAAGCCCAAAATAGCGTCGCGCGTAATCTGCCTAGTCCGGTTGCGCACCACCGAAAGCTGGTGGCGCTTTCTAAGCGCGCGCCACAGCAACCACCGCCGTTTCAAACGCAGCTTATAGGCCATCCAGAGTTTGGAGGAGGTGCTTTGCATTACTCAATTCCTGCGCTCAACCCTCGTAATGCCCCGATTGATGCCACCGCCACGCATCGCCAATCATCTGCGCCATATCAGAGCGATCAGGGCTCCACCCCAGCTCGGCCTTAGCCCGCTGACTGGCGCTGACCAGCTTGGTACAATCCCCGGCCCGGCGCAGACCCAGCACATGAGGGATTTCGCGATTGGTCACACTCCCCGCCTGATCCATCACCTCTTTGACAGAAAAGCCACTGCCCGTGCCAAGATTAAACACCCGCCCGCCCTTGCCAGCAAGCAGCCATTCCAGCCCCAGAATATGCGCGTCAACCAGATCGCTGACATGGACATAATCGCGAATACAGGTGCCATCCGGCGTGTCATAATCCGTGCCAAAAATCGTCAACGCATCACGCCGCCCGATAATCGAGTCAAGTATAAGCGGCACAAGATGCGTCTCCGGTCGATGAAACTCGCCAATTTCAGCCTCGGGATCGGCCCCGGCCACGTTGAAATAACGAAAAATCACATTGGTCATGCCGTCGCTGGCCGCGAAATTCCCCAGCATGTCCTCGATCGCCTTTTTGCTAGAGCCATAGGCGTTGATCGGCTGTTGCACGCATGTCTCGTCCAACATCACCCCGTCTTGCTCGCCATACGTGGCACAGGTTGACGAAAACACCATATTCTTGCAATCCGCCGCAACCATCGCCTCGATCAGCGCCAGTGAGCCGGCCACATTGTCGTGCCAATAACGCCCCGGCTCGCGCATGGATTGGGCCACATCCGACAGGCCACCAAAATGCATCACCGCCAGCGGTTGGTATTTCTCAAACACCTGATCAAGCCGCACGCGATCCGTTAAATCGCCCTGTTCCAAAGGCCCGAACTTAACCGCATCTGCCCAACCCGTGCTAAGATTATCATAGGTTACAGGACAAAAACCCGCTTGTTTCAACGCCTTACAAGCATGAGAGCCGATATACCCAGCGCCGCCCGTAACCAAAATATTACGTGTTTTCATGATATCCCCAAATATCCCAGATTATTCCGCCGCGCCACCCGAGGCCACCAGATCGCGTAAAAATGCTCCGAACTCGTCGCGCAGATCCTCACGCGCCAGACCAAACGCCACCGTCGCCTTCAAAAATCCAGCCTTAGAGCCGCAATCAAACCGCCGCCCGTCAAACCGATAGCCATAAACATTGTCCGAAACCTCGATCTCATGCGCAATCGCGTCGGTTAGCTGAATTTCCCCGCCAGAGCCGATCATTTTTTGCCCAAGGTTTTTCAAAATATTCGGCGTCAGAATATAACGACCAATCACCGCCATATTAGACGGCTCCTGCCCCGGAGCGGGCTTTTCAACCATGCCTTTCACCGACATAAGCTTGCCGATTTCCCCGCGCACATCCAGCAACCCATAAGAGCCAGCCTCGCTCGCAGGCACCTCCATCGTCGCCACCATATTGCCGCCGATTTCCTGATAAGCGTCGATCATCTGCTTCAGACACGGCGTATCGGCGGAAATAACGTCGTCGGGCAGGATCACCGCGAACGGCTCGTTGTTGCGCATCAATCGGCGCGCGCACCAAACCGCATGACCCAGACCCAGCGGCTCTCGTTGGCGAATATAGGCAATCTCGCCGCTTTCCATCGTTGTGCGTTTTAGCGCCTGAAGCATCTCTTTTTTGTTTTGTTTTCTGAGACTTGTCTCAAGTATTGGGGCAGCGTCGAAATAGTCCTCAAGCGCACCTTTGCCTCGTGATGTGACAAAAATGAACTCCTTGATCCCGGCCTCGCGCGCCTCGTCAATCGCGTATTGGATCAACGGGCGATCCACCAGCGACATGATCTCTTTGGGAATGGATTTGGTCGCAGGCAAAAACCGTGTGCCCAGACCGGCCACCGGCAATATCGCCTTGGTCACTTTATTACGCATGTTTTCCCACCAATCCAATGCAGGCACTTGCCTGATTTACCGTTACCAAAGCGTTAATATTTCAGAAATGCGGAGTAAATATGGCCAAGACGTCTCAAGCAACCCCCATCTCCGCCAGCTTTCGCTCAATCCTCGGCACATCCTCGGGGTTGTTCAGCTCCCAAAACGCGCGCCCCTTACCGTCAACCTCGACACATTGCACCGGCCAACCGTTCTCCATAAACCGAAGCTGCTCCAGCCCCTCAAAGGTTTCCAGCGGGCCAGCTTTCCAGCCAAGATACGCATCAAGCGCTGCCGGTCGATAGGCGTAAACCCCCACATGATGAAACACCGGCACTTGCTCGTTTGCCCCAAAATCGCGCCCTGTAAACGGGATCACTTCCTTGCTGAAATAAAGCGCGCGACCCTTGCCATCAAACACCGCTGTCGTGCCGCCAACACGGTCATTGCGACGATCCTCGCGAAAGCCCGCAAGCGCCTCCACATCGCAGCGAAGCACCGGCGTCGCCACCTGAATTTCGGGGTTTTCTTGCATCGCGCTCACCAAATCTTCGACAAACCAATGGGGCGTCAGCGGCGCATCTCCTTGCAAATTAACCACGATATCATAAGGCTGTCCCAGCCGCGAAAGCGCATCAGCGCAGCGTTCGGTCCCATTGCCGCACTCTTCAGACGTCATGATAACATCGGCTCCGAAGTCTTTGGAAGCGTTGTATATTCTCTCATCATCCGTGGCGACCACGACCCTATCAATACCGGCAACACTAACGGCAGCCTCCCAGCTTCGACGGATCAAGGTTTTGGCCTCGCCCCTCGCCCCTCGAAGCGCCACCAACGGCTTGCCGGGGTATCGACTAGAGGCATAGCGCGCGGGGATGACGATCAGAACGCTCATCCCTTAAGGTGCCTTCAATTCAACGCCGGGTGCGTAGGCGATGAAAAACGGATTGGCATAATCCGGCTTGCCATAAGCCAGCGTGGTGTGATCGTCAAACCGAACCACCTGCCCACCTGCACCCGATAAAACCGCATGACCCGCTGCCGTGTCCCACTCCATCGTGCGGCCGAGTCGCGGGTAAAGATCAGCCTCGCCCGTGGCCACAAGACAGAACTTCAACGACGAACCGGCACTAGCGCTATCCTTGAGCGCATATTTGTTAATATAGTCGTCAGTCGCCTGATCGCGGTGCGATTTAGAGGCCACCACCACCAACCCCTGATTGTCCGGCTTCGCCACATGGATTGGCGCTGTCGGCCCGATCTTGTCCACACTATGCGCACCACTTTCCTCGACCGATTGCCCGTCAGCATCGGTATAAAACAGCCGTTTTCGTGCAGGCGCGTAAACCACGCCCCGAATGGGCACACCGTTTTCCACATAGGCGATATTGACGGTAAAATCACCGCGCCGCTTGATAAACTCCTTGGTGCCATCGAGCGGATCAACGATGACAAAGGTGTTGCCGCGAACCTGATGTGTGTCTGATTGCTCCTCCGTCACCAGCACCATATCGGGAAACGCCGCTCGAATTCCCGCCGAGATCAGCGCATCCGCTGCCTCATCCGCTGCCGTGACCGGACTGTTGTCGGACTTTGAGCGGATATCAAAATCATCACTCTCATAGACCTCCATGATCTTGGCACCGGCTTGCAAAGCCAATGCGCGAAACACCTCTGTCATGTGGCTAAAGTCCAACTCGACCACCTCCCGAAACTGTGAATTTCGACCTTGTCGCCGAATTCTTGATATTTTTTCCTATCGCTCTTATGATGCGGCCTTAATCGAACAGCAAGGTTTCAAACAATAAAATCAGGCGAAACCGAACCAGACCGGCCTTCAATCGGCCAAAACCACTACAGGCAGGTGTGATGCTTCAATACGAGAACCAGAATTCCGGCCTGTGGGCATTTGTGCGCATCTCTGATTTGCTCTATCACACAACCGTGCGGGTGGTGCGCAAGACCAACCGCAATGCGCTGACCGGGCTTATCCAAAACATCCTGCAATCGGCGGTGCTGATCGCGGTATTTTACCTGATGTTTGCGTTTTTCGGCATTCGCAGCAGTGCGCTGCGCGGCGATTTTATGATTTATCTGATGACCGGAATTTTCCTGTTTTTGACCCACACCAAGACCATGGGCGCGGTTGTCGGCTCTGAAGGGCCAGCCTCGGCGATCATGAAACACGCACCGATGACCACTTTTATCAGTATCTCGTCGGCAGCTTTTGCCGCTCTTTACCTGCAAATTCTGTCGCTTGGGGTTATTTTATTTGTGTTTGACGTGGCCGTAAGACCTGTGGTGATCGAAGATCCCGCCGGTGTTTTTCTGGCCTTTATTATGGCTTGGCTCAGCGGAATTGCGATCGGGCTTATCTTTCTGTCGATCAAGCCGTTCGCGCCAAATATCTCCTCGGTCGGGGTAATGATTTATTCGCGCGCCAATTTGATCTTTAGCGGCAAGATGTTTGTCGCCAATCAGTTGCCCGCCTATATGCTGCCCTATTTCACTTGGAATCCACTGTTTCACACCATTGATCAGGCGCGCGGTGCGGCGTTCATCAATTACACGCCACACGTGACTTCGATGATGTATCCTGTATACTTTAGTCTGGTGTTGTTGGTGATCGGCATGATGGCCGAGTTCTTTGCCCGCCAGAACGCCTCGGCCAGTGGAGAAGGAATGAAATAGCCACCAACATTAACGAAGGATGCCAACATGTTGTTTTATAAATCATTTATTGCTGCCGTTATCCTATTTGTTACCAGCCTTATCGTCGTACCTGCCTCGGCGCAGATCGCACTTGGCACCTATGACGTCGCCAATGTCGCCAGCAATGATGTGCTGAATATTCGCCAGCGGGCTGATGCGTCTGCCTTGAAAATTGGCGCACTGCCGTTTGATCTGACCGAGATCGAGGTCATCGCCGCCTCTCGCAACGGCAAATGGGGTCTGGTCAATTATCAAGGCGTGATCGGCTGGGTTTCCACCAGATATTTACAGCCAAGCGCCACCATCATCGCCGACTTGCCTGCAGGCTTGGAGTGCAGCGGAACCGAGCCGTTCTGGTCGCTCTCGTTCCTGCTCGATGGCAGTGCTGTCGGCGATTGGAGCCCGCTGGGATTGGCCAACGCTCGACAAAGCTTTTACAACGGCTACTGGTCAGACACCCCCATGAACCGACCCGACCAATCCTACGCATTCACCCTGCAAAACGAGACCACAACCTCCGGCGTTCGCGCCTCGGGCATCATCAGACAAGCCGCGTGCAATGACGGCATGTCTGATCAAACCTACGGCTATGCCATTGATGTGTTGCTCAGCGGTCAGGGGCAAACTTATGTGACGGGCTGCTGCTCGATGGCCTCTAATTAGGGGCAAAAACCGGCCCGACTCACGTCTAACAGCCAAACTGTTGCAAATTCATCGTTTTTATAACGAAAAACCTGCGCTTTAGGACATGCTGCCGCTTGCAGGGTTTCCTCCACGAACCTATATACCGCTCAAATCATGGTCGGAACCGATCGGGTCTGGCCTCTTGGGATAAGATGGCGGGGGCCGATTTCGGGCTCGCCATTTGCAAATCGCCTCTTAGAAAGGACTTTAGGAATGGCTAAGGTAATCGGTATTGACCTCGGAACAACGAACTCTTGCGTCGCAATCATGGACGGCTCGCAACCAAAGGTCGTAGAAAACTCGGAAGGTGCGCGCACCACTCCGTCAATCGTCGGCTTCAAGGATGACGAGCGTCTGGTCGGTCAGGCCGCCAAACGTCAGGCTGTCACCAACCCGACCAACACCCTGTTCGCGGTCAAACGCCTGATCGGGCGGCGCTATGACGACCCGACCGTCGCCAAAGACAAGGGCATGGTGCCGTTTAACATCGTTGCTGGCAAAAACGGCGATGCGTGGCTTGAGGTGATGGACGAGAAATATTCTCCCTCACAGGTTTCCGCCTTTATTCTCGGCAAAATGAAGGAAACCGCCGAAAGCTATCTTGGCGAGACCGTCACCGAGGCCGTGATCACCGTTCCCGCCTATTTCAACGACGCCCAACGCCAAGCCACCAAAGACGCCGGCAAGATCGCCGGTCTCGACGTGCTGCGCATCATCAACGAGCCGACTGCGGCAGCCCTGGCCTATGGTCTCGACAAAGAGGGCGGCAAAACCATCGTGGTTTACGACCTTGGCGGCGGCACGTTCGACGTCTCCACACTGGAGATCGACGACGGCCTGTTCGAGGTTAAATCCACCAATGGCGACACCTTCCTTGGTGGCGAAGATTTCGACATGCGCATCGTTGAATATCTTGCAGCCGAGTTCAAAAAGGAAAACGGCGTTGATCTGACCAAGGACAAAATGGCCCTGCAACGGCTGAAAGAAGCCGCGGAAAAAGCCAAGATCGAACTGTCGACTGCCTCGCAAACCGAGATCAACCAGCCGTTCATCTCGATGGACCCCAATGGCGGCCAGCCTTTGCACCTCGTGCTGAAACTGACCCGCGCCAAGCTGGAAAGCCTGGTTGCCGATCTGATCAAACGCACCATGAAACCTTGTCAGGCCGCATTGAAAGACGCCGGTCTGTCCAAAGGCGACATCGACGAGATCGTACTGGTTGGCGGCATGTCCCGCATGCCCAAAGTGATCGAGGAAGTGACCAAGTTTTTCGGCAAAGAGCCCCATAAAGGTGTGAACCCCGACGAAGTGGTCGCTCTTGGTGCCGCCATTCAGGCCGGTGTTTTGCAAGGCGATGTCAAGGATGTGGTGCTGCTCGACGTGACCCCGCTCAGCCTCGGGATCGAAACTCTTGGCGGTGTTTTCACCCGTCTCATCGACCGCAACACCACGATCCCCACCAAGAAATCGCAGGTGTTCTCGACCGCCGAAGATAACCAGAACGCAGTGACCATTCGCTGTTTTCAAGGCGAACGTGAAATGGCTGCCGACAACAAGATGCTCGGCCAGTTCAACCTCGAGGAAATCCCGCCCTCCCCGCGCGGTCTGCCGCAAATCGAGGTCACGTTCGACATCGACGCCAACGGTATCGTTTCTGTTTCCGCCAAAGACAAAGGCACCAACAAGGAACAGAAAATCACCATTCAGGCCAGCGGTGGTCTGTCTGACGACGATATCGAGGCTATGGTCAAAGACGCCGAGGAAAACGCCGAGGCCGATAAAGATCGCCGCGAGCTGGTAGAGGCCAAGAACCAGGCCGAAAGCCTGATCCACAGCACCAAAAAATCGGTGGATGATCATGGCGACAAGGTTGATGCCTCAACCATCGAAGTGATCGAGCTGGCAACCAAGGTTCTGGAAGAAGCGCTGGAAACCGATGACGCAGGCAAAATCAAAACCCTCAGTCAGGATCTGACCGAGGCCGCAATGAAGCTCGGCGAAGCGATCTATCAGGCTCAGGCCGAAGAAGCGCAGGAAGAAAGCGAAGTTGACAACGGCCCAAGCGCGGTTGACGAAGACATCGTTGACGCCGATTTCGAAGACCTTGGCGACGATGGCAACCGCCGCTCCTAACGGTCTCGAATTTTAAAAATACTGCCGTCGGCCCCTTAATGGGGTCGGCGTTTGGTCACGGTAAGGTCAGTCTAAATGTCTAAACGCGATTTTTATGAGGTTCTGGGGGTGTCCAAAGGGGCCTCCGAAACAGAGCTGAAGAAAGCCTATCGCAAAAAGGCGATGGAGCTGCATCCTGACCGCAACAAGGATAACCCCGAGGCCGAGGCCAAGTTCAAGGACGTGAACGAGGCCTATAACATCTTGAAAGACAACGATAAAAAAGCTGCCTATGACCGATATGGCCACGCAGCCTTTGAAGGTGGCGGTCCCGGTTTCGGACAAGCTGGCGGACAAGGTGGTGATTTCTCCTCGGCATTTTCCGACGTGTTCGAGGATCTGTTCGGCGATTTCACCGGTGGCGGTCGTCGCCCTGGCGGCCAGCGCGCAACTCGTGGCTCGGACCTGCGCTACAATTTACGCATCTCGCTTGAGGACGCGTTTTCAGGTAAACACCGCACCATCTCGGTTCAAAGCTCGGTCGCTTGCGACAGTTGCAACGGCACTGGCGCCGAAGGCGGGGCCGAACCCTCCAACTGCCCAACCTGCTCTGGCATGGGAAAAGTGCGTGCCCAACAAGGCTTTTTCACGGTCGAACGCACCTGTCCGACCTGTTCGGGCCGCGGCCAGATCATCAATAACCCGTGCAAATCCTGCGCCGGTGCCGGGCGCAAACAAAAAGACCGCTCGCTCTCGGTCAACATTCCCGCAGGTGTTGAAACCGGCACCCGCATCCGCTTGTCAGGCGAGGGCGAGGCCGGATTGCGCGGCGGTCCCTCCGGTGATCTTTATATTTTCATCGAAGTTATGGATCACCAGATTTTCGAGCGTGATTCTCAAAACCTGTTCTGCCGAATTCCGGTCTCCTTCGCCACCGCAGCCCTTGGCGGCGAGATCGAAGCCCCGACAATTGATGGCGGTCGCAGCCGTGTGAAAATCCCCGCAGGCAGCCAGACCGGCAAACAAATGCGCCTGCGCGGCAAAGGAATGCCCGCCCTGCGCGGTGGTCCATCGGGTGATCTTTACATTGAACTGGCAATTGAAACGCCGGTTAACCTGACCGCAAAACAAAAAGAACTGCTGACAGAATTTGACGAACTTGGTGCCGACAATAACCCCGAAGGTTCAAATTTCTTTCGTAAAGTCAAGACGTTCTGGGACAGCATGAAGGGATAACCTTAAGTTATCCACCCAGCCGCTGCTCCAAAAACTCCTCAACCTCGTCAAGCTTTGGGATCGCCTCAGCAGTTCCTTGCCGCGTAACTTGAATGGCCGCAGCCGCAGCCGCAAAGGTCATGGCCCCCTTAATGTCAATCCCCGCATCAATCCCGGCCACGAAAAACCCCAGATACGTATCACCTGCCCCCGTGGTATCGACCGGCTGAACCTCAAACGCGGCAACCGAAATTTCCGTCGCTCCAGCACGATACTCGGCCCCATCGCCACCCTTGGTGATCAGAACTTCCGGCACGGGCAACTTATCGGCCCCAACCCCCAGCGCCTGCGAAAGCTGCGCCGCCTCAACCTCGTTCACCACCAGCAAATCGACAAACGGCAACACCCCCGCCGCGTGATCCGCATCAAAAGGAGCTGCCGAATAAATCACCCGCATCCCTTTTTGGTGCGCCAACTCCGCCGTGAACCGCACCAGATTGGTTTCGTTTTGCAAAATGCAAACGTCGTCCTTGCGGGCAAGATCCAACGCCGCCCTGATCCGTTCTTCGTCCTGCGCCACATTGGCCGAACTAAAAATCACAATCGAGTTTTCACCCTCGCGATCCACATTGATAATCGCGTGTCCGGTCGGCATTTCAAGCACGGCCACATGCTCCACATCGACCCCGATTTCGCCCAGACGATCGCGTGCCCAGATGCCATCCGTGCCGATCGCGCCCATATGAATGACTTTCGCACCACCAAAAACCGCCGCAATCGACTGATTAGCGCCCTTGCCGCCAAGGCCGACGATAAAATCATCCGCCGCCAAGGTCTCTCCGGCGGCGGGTAGATGATCTAGGCCGTAAAAATAGTCAGCGTTGATCGAACCAAGATTGAAAATCGCCATCACGCCACCTTGCAAGCAGCCATCACAGCCATGTGCAAAATATCGGTTTCCGTCGAATTACTACTGCAAAGCTGCACCGATTTTTCGATCCCTGCAAGGATCGGCCCGATCACCGTCGCCCCGCCCATCTCCTGCAACAGCTTGACCGAGATCGAGGCCGAGTGGCGCGCCGGAACCACCAGCACGTTGGCCGGGCCGGTCAATTTACAAAACGGATATTGGGCCATAACGTCGGTGTTCAAGGCAACATCGGCCGTCATCTCGCCGTCAAACTCAAAATCCACATCGCGCCGTTCCAGAACCTCGCAGGCCACATGCATCTTTTCGGCGCGCTCCGACACCGGATACCCGAAGTTGGAGAAGCTGACGAAAGCGACCCGAGGCTCCAGCCCCAGACTGCGCGCAACATGGGCCGCGCGTTCGGCAATATCGGCCAAATCCTCTTCCTCGGGCCACTCATGGACCAACGTGTCGGCCAGCAAGACCATACGTCCGCGCAACAAAACCGCCGTAACACCGACCGCGCCATCCGACGCGGTGGCGTCAATAACGTGGTTCAAAAGCTGCAACACCAGCGCCGATTTTCGCGTCGCACCTGTGACCATTCCATCGCCATGACCATGCGCAACCATCAGTGCGGCAAAGATATGCCGGTCGCGCGAGGCCAGCCGATGGCAATCCGCCATATCATAACCTTTACGCTGTAAGCGTTTGTAAAGATGAACTTTATATTCTTCAAGATGTGGCGAGTTTGCCGCATTTATAACCTCGAGCTCGTCATAAGCATCACCAAGCCCTGCCTCCTCCAGCCGCTTTTTGACACTGGCCTCGCGGTCAATAACCACCGCCTGACCAAGCCCCGAGCGCACATAAGAAACCGCCGCGCGCAACACGCGAATATCGTCCCCCTCGGCGAAAACCATCCGAGCTTGAGCATGTTTTGCACGCACATAAAGCGACTGCAAAATTAGCGCGGTCGGATCAAGCCGCGCTTTCAGCGACAGCGTATACGCATCCATATCGATGATCGGTCGCCGCGCAACGCCGGTATCCATCCCCGCCTTGGCAACCGCCGGCGGGATCAAATAGATCAGCCGCGGATCAAACGGCGTCGGCAAAATATAATCGCGCCCGAACGACATCTTGGTCCCATAAGCCAACGCAACCTCGTCAGGCACATCTTGTCGTGCCAGATCGGCCAGCGCATGCGCACAGGCCAGCTTCATTTCATCGTTAATGGCGCGTGCATGAATATCCAAAGCGCCGCGAAAAAGATAAGGAAAGCCTAATACGTTATTAACCTGATTGGGATAATCCGAGCGCCCCGTAGCCACGATCGCATCCTCGCGAACCGCATGGGCCTCCTCCGGCGTAATCTCGGGATCGGGGTTGGCCATGGCGAAAATAACCGGGTCAGGAGCCATTGACGCGATCATCTCGGCAGTCACCGCCCCCTTGGCCGATACGCCGAGAAACACGTCCGCATCCTTAATCGCATCCGCCAACGAGCGCGCCTTGGTCTTGGCCGCATGTGCCGATTTCCACTGGTTCATCCCAGCGCTACGCCCTTGATAAATAACCCCTTTGGTGTCGCACACGATGCAATTATCATGCTTGGCCCCCATCGCTTTGATCAGCTCGATACAGGCAATCCCCGCCGCCCCCGCGCCGTTCAAGACAATCTTACATTCCTCGATTTTCTTGCCCGACAGGTATAGCGCGTTGATCAATCCGGCAGCACAAATCACCGCCGTACCGTGCTGGTCGTCGTGAAAAACCGGTATGTCCATCTCTTCTTTGAGACGCTGCTCGATGATAAAACACTCCGGTGCTTTGATATCCTCAAGGTTAATGCCGCCAAAAGACGGACCCATCAGCCGAACCGCGTTAATGAATTCTTCGGGGTCTTCGGTATCAAGCTCCAGATCAATCGAGTTCACGTCGGCGAAGCGTTTGAACAGAACCGATTTCCCCTCCATCACCGGCTTGGAGGCCAGCGCTCCCAGATTACCCATACCCAAAATCGCCGTGCCATTGGTAATCACCCCGACCATATTCCCTTTGGTGGTGTAATCGTAAACGCACTCGGGATTATCGGCGATGGCCTGAACCGGAACCGCAACACCAGGCGAATAGGCCAGCGACAAATCCCGCTGCGTGGTCATCGGCACCGACGCATGAATTTCCAGCTTTCCGGGTTTTGGGTTCAAATGATAGGCAAGCGCCTCTTCGGGTGTCGTCTTGGTCTTATCGGCCATTTGAATATTCGTCCTTTTTCCAACACTCCAAGTCTTACAGACCAGTCGAGCACTGTTCAACCGGACGCCGCTAATACCACTTTCACCGGAGCGAGCGCGCGTGTAAGTTCCAAACTCGACAAAGATCTGGGGGGTCGAGTGAATATCGCAAACGCAAATATCACGCCGATGATGGCGCAATATACCGCGATCAAAGACGGCTATAAGGACGCTTTGCTGTTTTACCGCATGGGCGATTTTTACGAGATGTTTTTTGATGATGCGGTGCTGGCGGCCGAGGCATTGGACATCGCCCTGACCAAACGCGGCAAACATCTTGGGCAGGATATTCCCATGTGCGGCGTGCCTATTCATGCGGCCGAGAACTACCTTTTATCGTTAATTAAGAAGGGCTTCCGGGTCGCTGTTTGCGAACAACTTGAACCTCCATCCGAGGCCAAGAAGCGCGGCGCGAAATCGGTGGTTAAGCGAGACGTTGTCCGTCTGGTAACGCCCGGCACTTTGACCGAGGATACTCTGCTAGATGCGCGTAAAAACAACTACTTAGCCGCCTATTCTCATGTAAGAGGCGAAGGCGCTTTTGCGTGGGTAGATGTCTCAACCGGCGCGTTTTTCGTTCAAGCTTGCCCAAACGCCGCCCTTTCCCCACAACTGGCCAGATTATCACCGCGAGAGGTGCTGATCTCTGCTTCCTCCGAGCAAGAATATCGCCCGCTCATTGAGGAAACCGGTGCCGCCCTGACCCCGCTTGCGCGCGCGAGTTTTGACAGCGAAGGCGCGAAAAAACGTCTGTGTCAGCTTTATGCGGTCCAGTCTCTTGACGGGTTCGGGCAGTTTGGTCAGGCAGAACTTTCCGCACTTGGCGCGATTGTTGAATATCTTGACCTCACCCAAAAAGGCAAACTCCCGCTGCTAAAGCCCCCGGTTTTAGAGGTCTACAGTCGGATTATGCAAATCGACGCCGCCACGCGCCGCAATCTGGAACTGACACAAAGCCTCTCTGGTGCGCGCGAAGGCTCGCTTTTGTCGGTCATCGACCGAACGATCACCGGTGCAGGCGCAAGATTGCTGGCAAACCGCCTCCAAAGCCCCTCAACCCATCTGAAAACCATCCAGACCCGTCTTTTGGCCATCGACGCTTATCTTGATACACCGATTCTCGGCGAAAAGACCCGTGTTGAGCTGAGAAAAACCCCGGATATCGACCGCTCGCTTTCGCGCTTATCGCTTGATCGCGGCGGCCCGCGCGACATCACCGCGATCCGTGAGGGTGCGCGTCAGGCAGGCGTTATCGCCGCACTTCACCTTCAAATTAGCGACGTTGCGCAACAATCTCTGGCAATAAATTCGTTAACCGGGTTTGAGCACCTCGCCGACCTTTTGGATCGCTCGATTGTTGCCGAACCTCCTCTATTGGCGCGCGATGGTGGGTTTGTCAAAACCGGTTATGATCCTGAGCTTGACGAGATGCGAACCCTGCGTGATCAGGGTCGTAGTGTGATCGCCGAGATGCAGAAAACCTACGCCACAGACACTGGCATCAATGCACTTAAGATCAAACATAACAACGTGTTGGGGTACTTTATTGAGACGCCATCTTCACATGCAAACAAGATGCTCTCCCCCCTTTTTTGCGACAGGTTCAAGCACCGTCAAACCACCGCCAGCGCCATTCGTTTTACCACGCCCGAGCTGGCGGAGATGGAGACGAAAATCCTTAACGCGGGCGGTCGCGCCATTGAGATTGAGCTGCGTATTTTCCATGAAATTCGCGCGGAAATCATTAACAATTCGGCCAAACTTGGCCAAGCAGCGGCCAGCCTCGCCAATATCGACCTTTCAAGCGCGCTCGCGGATCTCGCGATTGGCGAGAACTGGTGCCGCCCGGTTTTAACCTCGGATCGCGCCTTTGAGATAACGGACGGACGCCATCCCGTGGTTGAAAACGCGCTCAAACGTGGGAGCGGTAATCCGTTCGTTGCCAACTCGTGCGATTTGACCCCGAATTCTGCCGATGCCGCCTGTATTTGGCTGCTGACCGGTCCAAATATGGCCGGTAAATCGACCTTTTTGCGGCAGAACGCATTGATCGCCCTGCTGGCACAGATCGGCAGTTACGTGCCGGCCAAATCCGCCCATATAGGCATCGTGACGCAACTGTTTTCGCGGGTTGGGGCCTCTGACGATCTCGCGCGCGGACGCTCGACATTTATGGTCGAGATGGTCGAAACCGCCGCTATTCTCAATCAAGCCGAGGAAGGAGCGCTGGTTATCCTTGACGAGATCGGGCGCGGAACCGCGACCTATGATGGGCTGTCAATTGCCTGGGCAACGCTTGAGCATTTGCACGAAATAAACAACTGCCGCACGATTTTTGCCACGCATTATCATGAACTTACCTCGCTTTCTTCAAGTTTAGACGGCCTGTGCAATACCACTATTTCCGTGCGCGAATGGGACGGCGAAGTGATCTTTTTGCATGAGGTCAAGAAGGGCGCCGCCGACCGATCTTATGGGGTTCAGGTGGCGCAGCTTGCTGGTCTGCCAAAATCAGTGGTTGCCCGCGCGCGCACTGTTTTGGAGGCCTTGGAGAAATCCGACGTCAACGGTGCCGGAAAATCCACCGCATTGATCGACGATCTACCGCTGTTTTCGCTAACGCCGCAACCTCAGGCAAGCGCCAGCGCCCCATCCAAGGTTGAGGCGGCGCTTAAATCAGCGCATCCAGACGACCTCTCGCCGCTGGAAGCGCTTAAACTTGTTTATGAACTTCGTGATTTATTAAAGAGTGATGAAAAATGATCGCTCACTCTTTCGGCGTTGACGAAACCCCAACCTGCGCCGGGCGCAACAAACGATCACCAATTACAAACCCTTCGGTCATCAGCTGAATGATGTTTCCAGCCGCAATATCAGGCACTGGAGCCTCAAACATTGCCTGGTGAAGCTGCGGATCAAATTTCTCGCCAATTTCAGGCACCAACCGTTCAATCTTGTGCTTGTTAAAGGCTGACAGAAGCTCGCGCCGTGTCAATTCTATCCCATCAATCAATGCCTTAGAGGCTTCTCTTTGTGTATCGTCGACCGCGTCAAGCGCGCGCGTCAGATTGTCGTAAACCGACAGCAAATCGCGCGCCAAACGCGAGCCGCCGTAAATTTCGGCGTCGCGACGATCCCGCTCGCCACGTTTGCGCGAATTTTCAGCCTCGGCCAAAGCCCGCATCAAGCGATCCTTGAGATTGTCACGCTCGGCGGTCAACTCGTCCCACTCGTTTGCGACATCGTCCAGCGCCAGCGGGTCTTTTTCGTCAAACTCCGCCGGATTAAATTTCGGCATCTCTGCTGCACTCGCTGTCACGTCTTGTTCCTTTTCTTCAGACATTTTCGCCTCTTGTTCTAAGTTCGACTGGACAACATGCGTCCAACCAACTGCGCGGTATAATCGACAATGGGCACGATCCGTCCGTAATTCAGGCGAGTCGGCCCAATCACCCCCACCGCACCAATAATTTTCCGGTCAGAGTTCATATATGGAGAAACCACCAAAGAGCTACCCGAAAGTGAAAAAAGTTTGTTCTCTGAGCCAATAAAAACACGCACCCCTTCGCCCTCTTCTGTCAGGTCGAGGAATTGTGCCAGATCGCGCTTGCGCTCCAGATCGTCAAACAGGGTTTTGATCCGCTCCAAATCCTCACCGATTGCATCGTTTTCGATCAAATTGGACTGGCCGCGCACAATCAACCGCTCATGCGCGCTACCTTTATTGTCCCAAACCGCGATCCCGTCTTGAATAAGCTGCTGCGCCAGAACATCAAGTTCCTGCCGGTTGTCATTGATTTCATTACTAATAGCGGCGCTAAGTTCGGAAAGCGTTCGTCCCTTGACCGTCGCGTTTAGAAAATTCGCAGCTTCCTGCATCGAGGATGGCGTTTGTCCGGCAGGAGGGGTGAATATCCGGTTTTCAACCTGCCCGTCCGCGGTTACCAGCACCACCATCGCCCGCTCTGGCGAAAACATGACAAATTCGATGTGTTTTATCGGCGCTTCGGATTTCGGCGCAAGCACCAATCCGGCCCCTTGCGTCAGCCCTGATAAAACCGCACTTGCCTTATCAAGCATCCGCGTCACATCGTCTTGGTCGCCATCCATGGTGCTTTCGATCTGCTGACGCTCCTCTTTGGAGATATCGCCAACCTCCAGCAGCGAATCGACGAACATCCGCATGCCTTGCTGGGTCGGAATTCGCCCAGCCGAAATATGCGGGCTATCAAGCAGGCCCAGCATCTCTAGATCCTGCATGACATTACGAATTGTCGCGGCAGAAATGCTCTCTGTCAGGGCACGAGACAGGGTTCTGGAGCCGACCGGCGCACCGATATCAATATAGGTCTCAACCAGCGTGCGAAAAACATCGCGACTGCGCGTGCTCATTTCGTCGAGGGGATTAAGAGGAGTGGTCATCTGATGTCGGCTCTTTGTTTGCAGCAGATATTTCTAGATAACCTGCGGCCTCGCGTCAATTGCTGATCTGAGGTCTTTACTCTTATCAACAGGTGGGGATATCTGGGTAAAACTAAAATCATAGGATCAGCCATGCGCCCTTCTGGAAGAAAAATTGACCAACTTCGCTCTGTTTCCATCGAAACTGGGGTGACCAAACATGCCGAGGGCTCTTGCCTGATTAAATGCGGCGATACCCATGTTCTGTGCACCGCCTCATTGGAAGAGCGCGTGCCGCCATTTTTGCGCAATTCGGGTCTGGGCTGGGTCACCGCAGAATACGGGATGTTGCCGCGCGCAACCACATCGCGCAATCGCCGCGAGGCTGCCGCTGGAAAGCAATCCGGCAGAACTCAAGAGATTCAACGGCTTATCGGTCGTTCTTTGCGTGCCGGCATTGATCGCTCGGCTCTGGGAGAGCGTCAAATCACCGTTGATTGTGACGTTATTCAAGCCGACGGAGGCACACGATGCGCCTCTATTACCGGCGGCTGGGTTGCGTTGCGCTTGGCAGTTAACAAGTTGTTAAAGGCTGGCGACATTTCAAGCGATCCTCTGACAGATCATGTTGCTGCGGTCAGTTGCGGTATTTATGGCGGACAGCCAGTGTTGGACCTTGATTATGCCGAGGATAGCGAGGCGGGGACGGATGCTAATTTCGTCATGACCGGCACCGGCGGTTTGATTGAAATTCAGGCCTCAGCAGAGGGAGCAACATTTTCGCGTGATGAGTTCACTCAACTGCTCGATCTGGCGCAAAGCGGCGTTGAAACGCTGGTTGCCGCGCAATTGGCCGCTACAACGAATTAACATGCGCAAGCTTTCGGAAAAAAGCCTGGTTATTGCTTCGCATAATCAGGGCAAACTGATCGAGATCCGAGCGTTGTTAGAGCCGTTCGGTTATCAAATCACCTCCGCCGCCGAATTGGGTTTTGACGAGCCGGAGGAAACAGAGGATAACTTCGCCGGAAACGCTCGGATCAAGGCGCATTTTGCGGCTAAAAACAGCGGCTTACCGGCATTATCTGATGATAGCGGCATTGCCGTCGATGCACTGAACGGCGCTCCTGGCGTGTACACGGCCAATTGGGCCGAAACCTCAAACGGCCGTGATTTCACCATGGCCATGACCAAAGTTTGGGACCGTTTAGAGGATATTAACGCGCCCGAACCCCGAGTCGCCCGATTTGTCTGCACTTTATGTCTGGCTTGGCCCGATGGCGACGATTTGCTGTTTGAGGGCAAGGTCGAGGGGCGTCTGATCTGGCCCGTGCGCGGCGCAAACGGGTTTGGGTTTGATCCAATGTTTCTTCCCGACGGCAAAACCCAAACTTTTGGCGAAATGGACCCTGCCGAAAAGCACGCCATGAGCCATCGGTCCGTTGCTTTCGCCCAGCTTGTAGCCTGCTTAAGAGATGCTTAACGATTGGCGCAACGGCGGGTTCGGCATCTATATTCACTGGCCGTTTTGCGAATCTAAATGCCCGTACTGCGATTTTAACTCTCATGTTGTTGCGGAAGTTGATCAACGAAGTTGGGCGCAAGCGTTTGTTTCAGAGTTAGAGCGATACAGTGAGGAACTCCCGGAACGTATTGTTAACTCAGTGTTTTTCGGCGGTGGCACACCTAGTCTGATGTCGCCTGAGTTGGTGGAAACCGTCCTTGCCTGTATCGCCGAAAACTGGCGTCTGGCCAATGATGTCGAGATCACGCTTGAGGCCAATCCCTCGTCGGTGGAGGCTGGTAAGTTTCGCGATTTTCAGGCTTCGGGCATTAACCGGGTGTCGCTTGGCGTTCAATCTCTTAACGACCACGATCTTCGCCGTTTGGGTCGTCGCCATACTGCGCAGGAGGCGCGCGAAGCCATTGAAATTGCGCAAAAAGCGTTTCTGCGGGTGAGTTTTGATCTGATTTATGCGCGACAAGAACAAACAATCGCCGAGTGGCGCGCCGAGCTTACCCAAGCTTTGGCGTTTGGGACCGAGCACCTCTCACTTTATCAACTCACCATCGAAAATAATACCGCGTTTGGACGTTTGAACGCGCTCGGGAAATTGCGAGGGTTACCGGCTGATGATCTGGCCGCCGACCTCTATAATGTGACGCAGGAAATCTGCGGCGCACACGACCTTCCAGCCTATGAGGTTTCAAATCACGCAAAACCTTATGCACAATCGCGCCATAATCTGATTTATTGGCGTGGCGGCGATTATATTGGCATTGGCCCGGGTTCTCATGGGCGTATTACCGTTAAAAATCAACGTTTTACGACCAGTTGTTGCGGTTCTCCTTCGGTTTGGCTGGACCAAGCCCTTGCCGGAAAAACCAAAGAATCACGCTCGGTTTTGTCGAAAACAGATCGCGCGATTGAGTACGTGATGATGGGTCTGCGTCTGGACGAGGGGCTGTCTGTGGATCGGCTCTTAGACATGTGCCCTAGCGTTCTTGCCTCTAAAAACATCGAACTTTTGCAAGAAATCGGCCATCTGGAGGTGAGCGAAAATGCGCTGCGCGTAACCCCGTCCGGGCGCATGGTGCTGAACGCGATTACTGGCGCGCTTCTCGAACAGCTTTAGGTCTGCGTGTTGGCGGTCAGAATTTGACACAGCTCGTCAAGCTGATCCAAAGAGGCATAGCTGACGATTAGCGAGCCGGTTTGCGTTCCGGCATTGTGCGAAATCGTTACTTTCATGCCAATATTTGCCGCCAAATCAAGTTCAAGTGCTACAGTATCTGCGTCCTTCTCCTGCTTGATAACATTGGAGGATTCCTGTTTCGGGGCCTTGGATTTTGCCAGCTTTTCCGCCTGCCTTACCGAAAGACGCTTGGAAATGATTTGCCGGGCCAGTTCGCCGGGATTTTCAGCAGTTACCAGCGCGCGCGCATGTCCGGCCGACAGCTTTCCCTCGCGCAGATAGTCAAGCACTTCGTCTGGCAAGGTCAGCAACCTCAGCAAATTAGCAATATGGCTGCGGCTTTTTCCCAGCACTTCGGCCAGTTTTTCTTGTGTATGGCCGAATTTATCCATCAATTGGCGATACCCTTGAGCCTCCTCGACAGAATTGAGGTCGGCGCGCTGGATATTTTCAATAATTGCGTATTCAATTACTTCCGTGTCGTTAAGATCGCGGATTAGGACCGGAATTTCATGCAAATTTGCCATCTGGGCCGCTCGCCAGCGACGCTCACCAGCGACGATTTGATATTTATCGGCGGAGCTTGGATCTTGCCTGACAATTAGCGGCTGGATGATGCCCTTTTCGCGGATCGACGTGGCAAGCTCGTCAAGATTGGCTTTGACAAAGTCGCGCCGGGGTTGCTCTGGGTTCGGAACCAACTTTTCGATCGGCACCAAGCTGTCCGGTTGGCGCAAAACCACATTGTCGGAGGCGGTTTCTTGCACGGTTGGAGCGTTAATATCTGCCATCAGCGCTGATAACCCTCGCCCGAGACCGCGTTTTTCAGGTTTCGATTTTGTCATTATTATCAACCCTTTGTGATGGTTTCTTCTGAGTATTATGGCGCCGTAAAATCTCTGCTGCCAGCTTTTGATAGGCAATACTACCTTTGCTGGTGTGATCGTAAAGCAAAGCAGGCATCGCGTAAGACGGCGCCTCGGACAGTCGCACGTTTCGCGGAATAATCGTGGTGTATACCATGTCGCCAAGATTGCCGCGAACATCTTCTTCAACCTGTTTGGACAGATTATTGCGCGCGTCATACATGGTCAAAACCACTCCCTCGATGCGAAGCTCGGGATTGAGCGACTGGCGCACTTCTCTGATCGACAACATAAGCTGCGAAAGTCCTTCGAGGGCGAAAAATTCGCATTGCAGCGGGACCAACACGGAATGCGCGGCAACCATGGCATTAACAGTCAGCAAATTCAGCGACGGTGGGCAATCTATTAACACATAGTCAAGCTTTAGCGCTGCAAGTTCCGGGCCGCGCAATATCTTTCGCATCTGCGTCGCCCGATTGTCATTTCCAGCGAGCTGAACATCGGCAGAGTTCAAATCTGTCGTCGCTGGGACGATAAGCAGATTGGGCACAAGCGTTTGGCACACTACATCTGCTAACTTCGCATCTTCCAACAACAAGTCATAGGTCGTAAGCTTACGTTGATCAGGTCCGACGCCCAGACCAGTCGAAGCGTTTCCTTGCGGATCGATGTCAACCAACAGCACTGACTTGCCAACCGCAGCGAGGGCAGTTCCCAGATTTATTGCCGTGGTGGTTTTGCCAACGCCGCCTTTTTGATTGGCCAGCGCGATAATTTTTGGTTTTATGTCGGTATTTGATGGGTTAAGCACGCCCGATCTCTCCAATTCGAAGTATTACCCCACCTGAATCGGTCCTGCTGGGCGTTTTTTGTAATGTGAATGTCCAGTATTTTCGCGCGTGGGTCAATTCGTTTTCTGCATTTTCGCCCTTAGAAAACAGACAAATTCCGTTATCGCCTAAATGCCTCTCGGCCAGCCCAAGTAGCTTGTTTAAGGGAGCAAGTGCGCGCGCTGACACGACATCCGCGGAATGTGGTGTTAAGTGTTCCGCTCGGTTGATTAATATTTTCGGCGATAGCCCTAAATCTACACTCGTTTTGAGCAAAAATGAGGCTTTTCTAGTATCGCTTTCGACAAGCCCAATCTTCATGTCGGGTTTTAGCTCTTTTGCGAGAATGGCAATTACAAGACCCGGAAAGCCACCTCCTGTCCCAATATCGAGCCAAAACCGCGCCGATTTTGGTTGCTGGTCCCAAATCTGGGCTGAGTCGATGATATGCCGAGGCCAAATGTGGTTAATTGTGGATCGGCTTATGAGGTTTATCGCGGGATTCCACTTTTTGACCAACGCTTCATACTCAAAAAAGCGATCAATTGTTTCACGTGAAACATTATACCGCGCGCGAAACGCATCTATGACCGGACTATTGCTGCTCACGCCGACTTCTTTCTCTGTAGTCGCTTCAGTCTGGCAAGCACCAGCGTCAATCCAGCTGCGGTCATTCCCTCGATTCGGCTAGCATGGCCTAGCGTAAGCGGATTGAGCCGCGATAGCTTCTCAACCAACTCAATCGATAGGCCAGTAACCGACGAATAGTCAAATTCCGGTGGAATCTGATGCGCCTCATCACGTTTTAGTGCCAAAACATCGTTTTTCTGCCGATCTATGTAATTTGAGTAGAGCGCATCCCTTTCGATCTGATCGACAATTTCCCGTTTGGTTTGTGCCAACTCAGGCCAAATACCAAGAAGGGACGAAAAATTTACGCCTTGATAAGCCAATAGGTCCACTCCCGAGCGCTTCACCCCATCCTGATTGACCTTAATGCCAAATTTTCCAGCTTCGTTGGGTGAAATCGTTTTTGACGACAAGATCGCGCGGGTTTTATCAATCTCGGCAATTTTGCGATCAAATGCTATCTGCCGGAACTCACCAACGCAGCCGATTTCCAATCCCAGCGGCGTCAAGCGCTGGTCGGCGTTATCGGCGCGCAGCGACAAACGAAATTCCGCGCGCGAGGTGAACATCCGATAAGGCTCCGACACCCCGCGCGTAACCAAATCATCAATCATCACGCCAATATATGCCTGCGAGCGATCAAATATCACCGCCGAAAGCCCCTTTGAAGCCCGCGCAGCATTCAATCCCGCAACCAAGCCTTGCGCGGCAGCCTCCTCATATCCGGTCGTGCCGTTAATTTGCCCCGCCAAATACAGACCCGGCATGGTTTTGACTTCTAAACTTAGCCTCAGCGCGGTCGGATCGACAAAATCATATTCAATCGCATAGCCGGGTTGAAGAATTTTAGCATGTTCCAGACCTTTGATGGTCGCAACATAGGCGCGTTGGACGTCTTCGGGCAACGACGTGGAAATTCCGTTGGGATAAACCGTATAATCGTCGAGCCCCTCTGGTTCCAAAAAAATTTGGTGAGAGGTCTTCTCGGCGAATCTGACCACCTTATCCTCAACGGACGGACAGTAACGCGGACCAACTCCATCTATTCTACCGCCATACATCGCTGATTTTGTTAGGTTTTCGCGAATTATATCATGGGTTTGCTGGTTGGTGTGAGTAATTCCGCAAGCGATTTGCCGTGCGGAGGGCCTTGATGACAGGGACGAAAACATGGTTGGTGTTTCGTCGCCATGTTGCCGTTCGAGCGCCGCCCACGCGATTGTTCGCCCGTCGAGCCTTGGTGGTGTGCCGGTTTTCAAGCGTCCTAGCGGCAATCCGAGGCTTTCTATCCGTTCAGCCAGTGGAATTGCTGGCTGATCCCCCATTCGTCCTCCAGGAATGGACTTCTCGCCGATATGAATCACGCCTCGCAGAAAGGTACCGGTGGTCAGAACGACTTGATTAGACATCATACTGCTGCCGTCGCCCAAAATAATCCCTACGATCTTGTTATTCTTGATCTTTAGATCACTTACCTCAGCCTCAATCACGGTCAGGTTTTCAGCCGCCGAAATTTCGTGCTGCATAGCCTGGCGGTAGAGACCGCGGTCGGCCTGCGCCCGCGGGCCTTGGACGGCTGGCCCCTTTTTTCGGTTTAGCAACCGAAACTGAATCCCTGCCCGATCGGCCACTCGGCCCATCAAACCATCAAGCGCATCTATTTCCCGAACGAGGTGGCCCTTTCCAAGCCCACCAATGGCAGGATTACAGGACATCTCGCCGATTTTTTTGAAATCATGGGTAACAAGCACGGTGCGAACACCCAATCGCGCGGCGGCATGGGCCGCGTCGCAGCCAGCATGACCACCTCCTATGACGATAACGTCAAAATCTTGACCAAGATGTTTCACGTGAAACATTCCTCACTTACCGAGACAAAAACTCGCGAAAATTTCGTCCAAAACATGCTCGACATCAACCCGACCAATCAAAGAATCCAGAGATCTGATAGCTTGGTGTAGATCCTCAGAAGCAAATTCCGCTCTTTCAGGTCCGCTCAATACAACATCGCGGGCTGATTCCAACAGTGAAATCGCACGGTCGAGCGCCAAACGATGTCGGATACGCGTCGCGGTTGCCGCCCCCGCTGCGCGCGTCTGAAGAATTTTCCCGATGTTTTCAACCAGACCCGCAACACCCAACCCAGTTAGACCAGAAATACCTACTACACTGTTTTTATTATATTTATCGGCTTTTCCAATCATCACCAGATCATCAGGATCAAGCATAACGCCGAGGTCATCTGTGTAGTTTTCCTCGATCAAAACCACCCTTAGATCCGCTTGATCTGCCCTACTCCGAGCCCGCGCGACACCCAAAACTTCAACCTTGTCGTCCGTGTCGCGAATTCCGGCTGTATCCAAAAAGGTCACGGCGAAACCATCCAAATCCATCCGAACCTCTATCACGTCCCGGGTTGTCCCGGCAACTTCCGAGGTTATCGCTGCTTCACGACCAGCGAGTCGATTTAGAAGGGTCGATTTTCCAATATTTGGGGGACCGATAATCGCCACCTCAAAGCCGTCGCGAATACGCTCGGAGATGTGGCTACCGCGACTTTCCCGTATCAGCGAGTTTGACGTTTTATCAATTAAATCAACAACCTCTGGTGTGACATCAATCGGGACATCTTCATCAACGAAATCTATTGTCGCCTCTAACAAAGAAACCGCGCGGATCAAATCCTGACGCCACGACGTGGCAAGATCGCCCAGCGCGCCATCAAACACGCGCAAGGCCTGCTTTCGCTGAATTTCGGTTTCGGCCTCGATAAGATCACCGAGTCCTTCTACCTGCGCCAAATCCAGACATCCGTTTTCAAGCGCTCTGCGGGTAAATTCTCCCGGTTCAGCCAAACGAACGCCCTCAAAGCCCCCAAGAGCCATCAGAACCGCTGAAATAATCGCGGGCGATCCGTGTAAATGAAATTCAACCACGTCCTCGCCGGTGAAACTACTGCCTTGCGCGAAAACAAGCACCAGCGCTGCGTCCAACACTCCAAAATCGGGGTGTTTAAGGTGTCTTAACCCCGTCTGGCGCGGCAAGGGCAAGGTTCCGGCAAGCGAGGTGGCCACCTTAATGGCTTGAGGTCCTGACAGTCTTATAACGGCCACGCCAGCCTTGCCTCGCGCCGAAGCCAGTGCGAAAATGGTGTCCATTACTCAACGCTCCTGCATTAAACCTTATGGGTATTACCGCAGGATTACCAAATCAGGTGTTCATGGAGTCAAAAAACTCGGCATTTGATTTAGTTTGTTTCAATTTCCCGAGCAGGAATTCAATCGCATCGGTCGTTCCCATGGGGTTGAGGATACGGCGCAGAACGAAGGTCTTGGTCAGATCGACTTTGTTAACCAACAACTCCTCTTTGCGGGTGCCGGATTTGAGAATATCAATCGCCGGGAACACGCGTTTGTCGGCGACTTTACGATCCAGAACCAGTTCGGAGTTACCGGTGCCTTTGAATTCTTCAAAGATCACCTCATCCATCCGGCTGCCGGTTTCGATCAATGCAGTCGCGATAATGGTAAGCGAGCCGCCTTCCTCGATGTTACGCGCCGCGCCAAAAAACCGCTTGGGTCGTTGCAGCGCATTGGCGTCAACCCCGCCAGTGAGAACCTTGCCCGATGATGGCACCACGGTGTTGAAGGCGCGGCCAAGGCGGGTGATGGAATCAAGCAAAATAACCACGTCGCGCTTATGCTCGACCAGCCGTTTGGCCTTTTCAATCACCATCTCGGCAACCGCCACGTGACGGGTCGCCGGCTCGTCGAAAGTCGAGGACACCACCTCGCCTTTGACCGAGCGTTGCATGTCCGTGACCTCTTCGGGTCGCTCGTCAATCAGCAGCACAATCAGGTAAATTTCAGGATGATTGGCGGCGATCGAGCGCGCAATATTTTGCAAAATCACCGTTTTACCCGTGCGCGGCGGGGCCACCACAAGCGAGCGTTGGCCTTTGCCAATCGGCGCGACAAGGTCGATCACACGGGCAGTTTTATCTTTTATGGTTGGATCAGTGACCTCCATAATAAGCCGCTCATCGGGGTAGAGAGGCGTCAAATTGTCGAAATGAACCTTGTGTTTGGCTTGTTCGGGATCGGTGAAATTGATCTGGGTGACTTTTACCAAGGCGAAATAGCGCTCGTTATCCTTAGGGGCCTGAATAACCCCCTCGACAGTGTCGCCCGTACGCAACGAGAATTTTCGGATTTGGTTGGGGCTGATATAAATGTCCTCGGGACCGGCCAAATAGTTTGACTCAGGCGAGCGCAAAAACCCAAACCCATCTTGCACGACTTCAAGCACACCGTCACCGGAAATTTCCACACCATCTTCGGCGGTTTCTTTTAGGATGGCGAACATCATGTCGCCCTTGCGCATGGTCGAGGCGTTCTCGATCTCCAACTCGTCGGCGAGGGTCAACAGATCGGCCGGGCTTTTGGCCTTTAATTCGGACAAATACATTTTTTCTTGGGTCATGATATCTCTCTGATCATCAGACAAAGCATCAATGCCAGCCGGATCATAATTTTCAGGTTTGGAATCGTCTTGAGCGGCCGGACGGCCAGACTGGTTGAACTGTTACACTAAATGGTTAAAGAATGTCAAACATTGCAACGATTTTAGAATGGGCGCGCTATAATCATGATTACGATTATGATCATCAAAACCGTGGGAACCTCGTTCATCAGCCGGAATTGTTTTCCCGATGTTTCACACGTTCCCGTGGTCAACTCTTTGCGCCGCCGACCCAGCCAGTGATGAAATAACGTCATGCCGATAACCATGATCGCCTTGACCCACGGCCAACCTTCAGACCAGGCAACGATGCCGGGCGTAAAAGCAAGGGTCAGGCCAAAAATCCATGTGGCGATCATTGCCGGATTCATGATCAGGCGGTAAAGCTTGACCTCCATCATCTGAAATAACTTGTCCGTCTCGCTATTGGCATTAACTTGTTCGACGTGATGAACCATCAATCTGGGCAGGTAAAGTAACCCGGCCATCCAGCTTATAACCGAAATAACGTGCAGCGCCTTAACCCACGGATACATGTTTGATAACAGATCGCTCATCTTTTCTTTGCCTTTGTTAAGCGCCAGATTTCGACCTATCTAATATAAATATATATTTAGAGAAAGTAGTGGTTTTAGTAGAAGCATTTGAATTAGGGGATATACCATGTTTATCCAGATATGCACATCAAGTCGGGATAAATCGGCCAATGGGAGGGAAAAATATACGTGCTTGGTAAAACCTGATTTTCATCATATTAATAACAAGTTAACCCATGATAACTCTGTGCATAAGATATTGAAAACCTTTGGGTAGCATTTAGGACACTTTGAAAACCAGTTTGTTCCACAGGGGTTGATAAGGTTATACGTTGTGGAAAAAACCGGTGTAAAATCTTAACAAACCTGCCTTTATCAACAGCCCTGCCCAACCGAGCCAATTTCACCTCTTTCATCCCAAGGTCGCACGCCCATTTATCCACAAGGATATCCTCATGACCAAACCGACAAGCCCGGCACTTATCCTCGCCTCTGCCTCGACTATCCGCGCCGAGATGCTGCGCAATGCTGGCGTTGCGTTCAAGGCTATCCAAGCACGAACAGATGAAGACAGTGTTAAAGCCGCCATGCTAAATGAGGGTGCCAAATCGCGCGATATTGCCGACGCACTGGCCGAGCTAAAGGCGCGGCGGGTGTCAATGATGCATCCGATAGCGCGGGTGATTGGTGCGGATCAGGTGCTGGAGTTTCAGGGCGAGATCCTGAGTAAGCCGACCTCTATGACCGAGGCGCGCCAGCATCTTGTCGCGCTGAGAGGTCAAAAACACAGCCTAATTTCCGCCGCTGTGATATATCACAACAACCGGCCTGAATGGCGCCATGTCGCCAAAACCGATCTCTGGATGCGCGATTTCTCCGACGCTTATCTTGACCATTATCTGACACGTTTGGGCGAAGAGGCGCTTTCGTGCGTTGGCAGTTACAAACTTGAAGCCGAGGGTGTAAGATTGTTTTCACGAATTGAAGGAGACTATTTCTGCGTGTTAGGCATGCCACTGGTCCAAATTCTGGGCCACCTGACCAACATAGGACAACTTGAAAAATGACCAGCGAAACAGCGCTTTTGGCCGGGGTGACCGGCGCGCCGATTGGGCATAGTCTATCGCCGCGATTGCATGGCTATTGGCTGAAGAAATATCAGATTAACGGCTATTATATTCCGGTGGAGCTGGCCTCTGATCAGTTGGAGGAGGGGCTTCGCGCCTTGGCCACCCTTGGGTTTCGCGGCGTGAATGTGACCCTGCCGTTCAAGGAAAAGGCGCTGGCAATCGCTGACAAGATCACCGATCGGGCGGCGCTGATCGGGGCGGCTAATACGCTGAGTTTTCGCAAAAACGGCAACATTCAGGCCGACAATACCGATGGGCACGGGTTTATCGCTAATATTCGCCAAAACGCGCCGGAGTGGGAGCCAAAGGTCGGGCCCGCGTTGGTGCTTGGGGCAGGTGGGGCGTCGCGCGCGGTGATCTCGTCTTTGCTGGCCGAGGGGGTGCCTGAGATCCGTCTTGCCAATCGTACCCGCAGTCGCGCCGATATGTTATGCGAGCATTTTGGCGCGCGTCTCAAAGCTATTGACTGGAACCGCGCCTCAAGTGAAATCGCCGAGGCCAAGACCGTGGTTAACACGACCTCGCTGGGGATGGAGGGTCAGCCAGCGCTGCCGATCAGCCTTGATAAAATTCGCAAGAATACTCTGGTCACCGACATCGTTTACACGCCGCTGATGACCGATTTCTTACAAGCCGCCGCTGCCAAGGGCTGCGTCACCGTTGATGGTCTGGGCATGTTGTTGCATCAGGCCGCTCCCGGATTTGAGAACTGGTTTCGTCAAAAACCCACGGTCGATCAGGGTCTTCGCGATGCGGTTTTAGCACCGTGAGCCAGCGGCCCTTTATCCTTGGTTTAACCGGATCAATCGGCATGGGGAAATCGACCACGGCGGCGATGTTTGCAGCCCTCGGCGTACCGGTTTGGGACGCGGATGCGGCTGTGCATCGTCTTTATGCCAAGGGCGGGGCGGGGGTTGAGGCGATTGGTAAGGTTTGCCCCGAAGCGGTCACTGGCGATGGTGTGGATCGTGCCAAACTGCGCGACTGGATCGCCCGCGATGGCAGTGCGATCCAGCAGATCGAGGCGGTAATTCATCCGCTTGTTGCCAAGGATCGCGCGGCATTTATCGCCAAGGCTGCCGGCAAGCATGATCTGGTGCTGGTCGATATTCCGCTGTTATATGAGACCGGCGGCGAGGCGCATGTAGACGCCGTGGTTGTGGTAACCGCGCCAGAGGTTGAGCAAAAACGTCGGGTTTTGGCGCGTGATGGCATGTCGAGCGCGCATTTCGCCAAAATTCTAGCCTCGCAATTGCCCGATCAACAAAAACGAGCGCGCGCCGATTATGTGGTCAAAACCACCAGTTTGGATGTTGCGCGCCAAGCCGTAGCAGATATTCTTGCAGACCTGAAAAACAAGGCAGGCCTCCATGCGTGAGATCGTTTTAGACACCGAAACCACCGGCTTTGATCCCACCTCCGGGGATCGGCTGGTTGAGATCGGCGCGGTTGAGCTGCTCAACCATATGCCCACCGGCAAGATCTATCACCAGCAGATTAACCCCGAACGCTCTATGCCCGAGGGCGCGTTTGCGGTGCATGGTTTGGGTGACAAGCTTTTGGCGACGAAACCCTTGTTTAAAGAGGTGGTTGACGCGTTTCTGGCCTTTATCGGAGACTCAAAACTGGTCATTCACAACGCCAGTTTCGACATGAAGTTCCTCAATGCAGAGCTGGGCTGGATCGATCGCCCGCTATTGGGGATGGATCAGTCGATTGACACGCTGGAGATGGCGCGCAAGAAATTTCCCGGTGCGCAAAACTCGCTTGATGCGTTGTGTCGTCGGTTCGGGATCAATAACGCCCATCGCGAGAAACACGGCGCGTTGCTGGATAGCGAGCTTTTGGCCGAAGTGTATCTGGAGCTTATCGGTGGGCGGCAGCCGGATTTCGCGCTGGCCGGTGCCTATCAGCAAGGCGGCTCGCAGAATGGCCAAGCCTCCAGTGTTTGGAAGGCAGGGCCGCGCTCCAAACCATTGCCAAGCCGCCTGACCCAAGACGAGATCAAGCGGCATGACGCGTTTGTCACCTCGTTCTCTAGCCCGAGCCAGTGGCCCAAAGCTGAAAACACCTGACCTTCAGGAAATCGGCTGTCCGGCTTTTTCCGCCTCGGCCCGTCGTGCCAGTTCTTGGCGGTAAAGCATCAGAAAATCGATGTTTTCCAGATTAAGCGGCGGATATCCGCCATCGCGGGTCACGTCGCTGACGATGCGGCGCAGATAGGGAAATGTCATGCGCGGGCACTCGATCAACAAGAACGGATGCAACTGATCTTCGGGCACATTCTCAAGCGCAAACAGGCCAGCATATTCAATCTCGAGAATGAACAGAACCTCGTCGGCTTCTTTGCTCTTGCTCTCGATATTAAGCTTGATGACCACCTCGTAATTGCCGTCATGCTCGCGTTTGCGCGCGTCAAGATTGACCTGCACCTGAATGTCGGGCTGAAGATTGCCGACTAGACCCTTTTGGGCGGCGACATTTTCAAACGACATATCGCGGATGAATTGGCCGAGGATTTGCAGGCGCGGACCTTCGGCCTCTGCGGTTTCGGTTTTGGGTTGATCGGTTTTGGCGGTCTCGTCAGCCATGGTAAGCTCCTGAAGTCATTACATTGTCCGGCGCCATCACTAGCAGGTCACCTGCGGCGCGACAATCGTTGAAAATCCTGCAATATCAGGGGTTTGTCCAGCCAGAGGGATTCTTGGGCGGGGTTTCGTCCTCGTCGTCAACCACCGCATACTCGCCATCAATGGTTTGACCGCCTGCCTCTGGTCGCGGCTGGCTGTGGGTTTGGCTGGTGGAAAACGACATGCCGCCAACGCTTATGCGCGAAGAGACCCAGCGGATGATCACGCTGCGCACCGGCGGCAGCAACAGCAAAAATCCCAGCGTGTCAGTGAAAAACCCCGGCGTCAGCAATAGTATGCCGGCCACTAGTATCATCGCCCCCTGCACCATGGGATCGGCGGGGTTTTCGCCAGTGGCTAGCGCGCTCTGCAGTCGGTTGAGTGTCATCAACCCCTGCCTGCGCATCAGCGAGGTACCCGCCAGCGCTGTCAAAACCACAATCGCCAATGTCGGCCATAAACCGATTGCGCCACCGACCTGAACAAACAGGCCGATCTCGATGACCGGTACGACCACAAAGATCAAAAATAGCCACATTTCCAAAACCTCATTAATTCGTTTGCTTAGCTGTGGTAGACTTGACCCCAGCCCTGCCATACATATGTGCAAACTAGCCGGGTTACCATGATCCGGCAGCAATTTTCAGGAGACCCAGGTCATGAATTCCGCCTTTATCCAACTTCTCGTGCTTGGCGGGATCGCTCTTTTTCTGGTTATTCGGCTGAAGAACGTGCTTGGAACCCGCACCGGTTTTGAAAAACCGCCCGTGAGCGATGGAGCAGAGACCGGCCCGACCACCAAGCGCCGCGACTTTGAGGTGATCGAGGGCGGCATTGACCACGACATTGCCGATCACATCGACATCAATAGCACGGGCGGCAAGGCCTTGGCCTCGATGAAATCAATCGAGCATGATTTTGGCGTTACCGATTTTCTTAACGGCGCGCGCGGTGCTTATGAGATGATCCTGATGGCGTTTCAAAATGGTGAAATCGCTCCGATCAAACAGTTCTTGTCGGACGATGTTTACACCAGCTTTCTCGACGTGATCGAAACCCGCAGCGCCAACGCGGTGCATATCGACGCGACATTCATCGGCGTGCGAGAGCTGAAACTGACGGCTGCCGAATTTGACAACAAAACCAAAGAGGGCGAGATCACCATAAAATTTGTGGCCGAAATGACTTCGGTTGTGCGGGATCGCGCCGGTGAAATCGTCGAAGGTAATCCCACCGAGATCAAACGGCAAAAAGACATCTGGACCTTTGCGCGGGTCATGGGCAGCGACAATCCAAACTGGAAATTGGTGGCTACTGGCGGATGAGACCGCAACTGGCTCTGCTGACTTTGCTTTTGGCGATGGCGGCGAGCCCGACGCTTGCGGCCGATCGCTATAAAACGCTGCGATTTGATCAGTTGCTGGGCTGGCAGGCCGACGATCATAAGGCGGCGCTTAACACATTCATCAAATCCTGCGTTGATATTCGCGCGCCCGAGTGGAAGCCGCTTTGCATGTTGGCCAAAACCGGACCTGACGCCAAAACCTTCTTTGAAACGTTTTTCACGCCTGTTGCCGTTCGTGCAGATAAAAACGCGTTATTTACGGGCTATTTCGAGCCGGTTCTTAATGGCTCGCTCTACCGTGTCGGCCCGTATCTTTATCCGATTTACACCAAGCCCAAAAACATGAAACCTGCCGATCCAAAGCTCACCCGCAAAGCGATTGATAATGGCGCGTTGAAATATAAGGGCCTTGAGATCGCTTATGTGGATGATCCGGTCGAGGCTTATTATCTGCATATTCAAGGCTCTGGCCGTATCAATTTGACCAATGGTAACTCGATCAGGGTTGGGTATGCTGGCGAAAACGGCCATGTTTATCGCTCGGCCCCCGGTCAGTTGGTCAAGCTTGGCAAGATCAGCTATGGCGATGCCTCGATTGAGGGGATTAAGGCGTGGGTCAAGAAAAATCCGGTCGAGGGCATCAAGGCGCTTGAGTATAATCCGTCCTATGTTTTCTTTCGCCGGATGGAGATCTCGGCCAATGATGCGGGCGGGGATACGGGTCCAAGAGGGGCGCTGGATCGACCGATCACGCCGCTGCGAACCCTGGCGGTTGACCCGAAATTCACCCAGATGGGGGCGCCGGTCTGGATTGAAAAAGGTGGGCGTGGTGCGATGCGGCGTCTTATGGTCGCCCAAGATGTGGGCTCTGCCATCAAAGGGCCGCAACGCGCCGATATTTTCTATGGCACGGGCGATCTTGCGGGCAAACTTGCGGGGCAGACCAATAATGGCGGGCGCATGGTCGTGCTCTTGCCCATCGCCATCGCCAATCGCCTTGCACCAAACGGGTGAACTGGGATGACGCGGCGACAGAAATCCCGGCTTAGCGCCGATGATCAGGCGATCTGGCAAAAGGTAGCCCGCCAGATCACGCCGTTGCGCGAGGCCAAATCGTTTGATGTTATTTTGGATATGCCGGTCGCTCCGTCTCGTCCGTTGCCGGTGCCAAAGACGATCAGGCGGTTTGAAATCGGTCAAAAGGCGCTTGTATCGTCCCCAAAGAGCGATCTTAAACCGTCGCTTGATCAGATGTTTGCCAATGTCTCGCCCAACATGGATAAAAACAATTTCGCGCGCTTGAAAAAGGGCAAATTTGCGGTTGAAGGTCGGCTGGATTTGCATGGGATGACGTTGGACGAGGCGCATCCGGCGCTGAGCGGATTTGTGCAAGATGCTCATACCGCGCAAAAGCGTTTACTGTTGGTGATCACCGGCAAGGGCAAGATGCGCCGCGATGATGCGATCATGTCGTCGCGATTAGGTGTGTTGCGCCATCAAGTTCCCGTCTGGCTGTCGATGGCCCCACTTTCGCCGCTGATTTTGCAAGTGACGCAGGCGCATGCAAAACATGGCGGCGGTGGAGCCTATTACGTTTACCTTAGGCGGCAGCGGTAGCGGCGGATTTTGCGGCGACAAATGTAGCCGCACTGGCCGGATAATCGGTGGCTATTGCTGCGGCGGAATGAGCCAACTCGACCACCGAGCGCAAGATATAGTCAACCTCACTCTCATCCATCAGATAGCTGAGATTGAGACGGATAAAGCCGGGCTTGTCGCTCTCGTCGCCATTACGGATTTTGTCGCGGATTTGGTTTGACCACGCGGCGTCAATATTCAAAAGCCGATGCACATATGGCCCGGCGCAAGCGCAGCCTCCTCGTGCTTGAATGCCGTAAATATCGCTGAGCATCCGTGTGAAAATATCGTAATCCACCGGCGCGCCATCCTGATCGCGAACGATAAACGACAGGATCGGCAGACGGTTTTCATGGGTCGCGCCGAGCAACTGAATGTCGTCGTTGCCGCGCCATGCGTTAAACGCCCGCGCTGTCAGATCGGCGTTTTTGGCGGTGATAAACTCCTGCCCAATCGCGTCTTTCACCAGCATCACCAAGGCTGCGCGAATGTCACCGATAATGTTTGGGGTGCCACCCTCCTCGCGCTCTTCCAGATGGGGCGAATAGTCCTGAACCTCGTCATTCACGAACGCCACCGTGCCACCACCGGGTCGAGCGGGGATTTGGGCAACCACAAGATCGCGCCGCACGAGCAACAGACCCGATGCCCCCGGCCCGCCGATGAATTTATGCGCCGAAATCGCGACGGCATCAATCAACGCCTCCTCCTCGGGCGACATATCAATCGGCAGATATGGGGCCCCACCGGCAAAGTCCCACACCATCTTGGCACCAGCGGACTTAACGAGCTTGGTCACCGGCACGATATCAGTCAAAATTCCGGTCACATTAGAGGCGGCTGAAAAGGCGCAAATAACCGGTCCTTTGGGCGAAACCTCGGCCAAAACCTTGGCCAGATGCGCCAGATCCGGGCCGCCGTGCGGGGCCTCGTCAATTGCGATCACGTTGGCCCCGCTTTCGCGCCACGGCAAAAGGTTTGAGTGATGCTCGTAAGGCCCAACCAGGATTTGCGGTGCTTGCCCGGCCTCAATCGCTTCTTCTATCCCAAGCAGATGTACCAACTGGTTCAGAGCGGCAGTCGCGCCAGAGCCGGAAAAAATCGCGGCATGATCGCGCGAATTACCCCCGCAAAGGTCAAGAATAATCGCCCGCGCTTGTTCGCGCATGGCCGTCATATAGCCGCCACAAAAAGACGAGTCCGTATGGCTGTTGGCGTAATAGGGCAGCACCTGCTCCATCACGAAATCCTCAACCTGCCGCAGCGCGCGACCCGAGGCGACATAATCGGCATAGACCAGCTTTTGCTTCCCAAACGGCGTGTCAAACAGCGCGTTTTTGCCAATTATTCCGGCGCGAATATAGTCGGCAACGGGCCCGGCGGCGGTAAGGCTGGCGGCAAACTCCGTCAGAGGAGAACGGGGTGTTTGGGTTGGAATTTCGGTGATCGACATCTCGGCATCCTTGAGTTTTTATGTTAGAATCAGTCTATCACCCAAATATTAAGGAAACATGATGAGAATATAGTTGTTTTGCCGTCTAACTTGTGTCAAATGAACGAAATGGCAGATAAAATCGATTATATTGATCGAAAGATACTGGACTGCTTGCAACGCAACGCCGATCTTTCGCAACGCGAGGTCGCCGACCATATTGGCCTCTCGCAAAACGCCTGTTGGCGGCGGTTGAAACGGCTTCAGGAAACCGGGATTATCACTGGTGCGAGAACCCGGATCAACGCTGCCGCGCTGGGCCTTGATCTGACCGTGTTTGTGATGATCAAAACCCGCAATCACTCGATGGAATGGTCAGAGAAATTTCGTCGTCACGTCGATCTGATCCCGCAGGTGACCGAGCTGCATCGCATTGGTGGCGACTGGGATTATATGCTCAAAATCGTGACCAGTGGCATGGCCGGTTATGACAAGGCTTATCGCCGTTTGATCACTGGCATCGAGCTTGAAACCATCACCGGATTTTTCTCGATGGAGACCATTCTGGACGACCGACCACTGGATGTATTCGAGTAAGGTTTTAGCAGTAAACTCAACGGTTTACGCGACCTAAAGAACGTAACGGCTTAAGTCGGTAGAGCGTGACAACTCGCCCAGATTTTCCTCGACAAAATCCTCATCCACCACGACCTTGTCGCCTGCACGATCCGGCGCGGTAAAACTGATATCTTCAAACACCCGCTCAAGCACGGTATAGAGCCGCCGCGCGCCGATATTCTCGACCGATTGATTGACCTCGGCGGCAATATGGGCGAGTGCGGCGATGCCGTCTTTGGTGAACTCGACGGTCACCTCTTCGGTCGCCATCAGGGCGGTATATTGACGGGTCAGAGCGTTGTCAGTCTCGGTCAGAATACGCACGAAATCCTCTTCGGTGAGGGCGCGAAGTTCGACCCTGATCGGCAGCCGCCCTTGCAATTCTGGCAGCAAATCCGAAGGTTTAGCGGTGTGAAAAGCGCCCGAGGCGATGAACAGCACATGGTCGGTTTTCACCGGGCCGTGCTTGGTTGAAACCGTGGTTCCCTCGATCAGCGGTAGCAAATCGCGCTGCACCCCTTCGCGAGAAACATCGGCCCCGCGAGCGTCAGAGCGCGCGCAAACCTTGTCGATCTCGTCCAGAAACACGATGCCGTTTTCCTCCACCGCTTTGATGGCCTCGCGGGTGACGATTTCTTGGTCGACCAGCTTATCGGCCTCCTCATTGATCAGCAATTGATAGCTGTCAGCGACGTTCAACTTGCGCCGCTGGGTGCGCCCGCCCATCGCCTTGCCGAACATCTCGCCAAGATTGAGCATACCCATCCCCGGTTGCCCCGGCATATCGAGCATTTGCATCGGGTTGGAGGTGTCGGCAAATTCAAGCTCGATCATCTTGTCGTCAAGCAGCCCCTCGCGCAGCTTTTTGCGAAACATCTCGCGGGTGGTTTCGCGCGAATCAGTCCCGGCGAGCGCGTCGATCACCCGCTCTTCGGCGGCACCATGCGCGCTGGCTTTGACCTCGTCACGCATCCGTTCGCGCACCATCAAAATTGCGCTGTCAACCAGATCACGCACGATCTGTTCAACATCGCGACCCACATAACCGACCTCGGTGAATTTCGTCGCCTCGATTTTCAGGAACGGTGCATGGGCGAGCTTGGCCAGACGGCGCGAAATCTCGGTCTTGCCAACGCCGGTCGGGCCGATCATCAGGATATTTTTGGGGTAAACCTCTGCTTTAAGATCGTCGTCTAACTGCTTGCGCCGCCAACGATTTCTTAGAGCGACAGCCACGGCTCGCTTGGCATCGCTTTGTCCGATGATAAAGCGGTCAAGCTCGGAGACGATCTCGCGCGGGGTAAGGTTTGTCATGCGTCGATCACTTCCACAGTTACGTTGCCATTGGTGTAAACACAGATTTCAGCGGCGATTTCCAAGGCGCGGCGGGCCACTTGTTCGGCGCTTAAATCACTTCCGTCAAGGGCGCGGGCCGCTGCCAGTGCGAAGTTGCCGCCAGAGCCGATTGCGGCGATATCATGCTCGGGTTCCAGCACGTCGCCAGCACCGGTGATCACCAGCAAATCGTTGCCATCTGTGACGATCAACATGGCCTCCAGATTGCGCAGGTATTTGTCCATCCGCCAGTCTTTGGCCAGCTCAACAGAGGCGCGGGCGAGTTGGCCGGGCGAGGCCTCAAGCTTGGCCTCCAGCCGTTCAAGCAGGGTAAACGCATCGGCGGTCGAGCCTGCAAAGCCGCAAACCACGTCAAATCCGCCCGGCGAAATCCGCCGTACTTTTCGCGCCGAGCCTTTGATCACGGTTTGCCCAAGCGTCACCTGACCATCGCCGACAATCGCAACCTGGCCGTTTTTTTTGACACCGATAATAGTCGTGCCATGCCAGCCGGGAAATTTCATGGTTTCAGCCATCGCACCCTCCGTTTACTGATTTCTATATGGAAGTTCTCGCCGCCCAAAACAACCAAAAGCGGCGTTTTTATCGCGCCTCGATTATTGCCACAACTTCGGCGGCGATCTTCTCTTGTCGCGGCAGAATTTCTGTGGCGTCAAGTCGGGCCTGAGCGTCGTCTGCGCGACCAAGCTCGGCTAGCATACGCGCCTCAAACAGGCAGAAATCCACGTTCTTTGGTGTGAATTCAACCGCTTGCTGGGCATAGGTAAGCGCCTCTTCCAGATGGCCTTGGCGATATTTCAGGCGCGCGATCAAATTGTGAACCCGGCGCAGTGAGCCACCTTCGCGCGCCAGTTTCTCCAATCGCGGCAGATATTCGACCGGCGCGCGATAGGTCAGGATCGAGCGCACGTGTTCGACCGTGTATGGGTCAAGCCAGCCGGTCTCGTTCAGGCAGTCAAGCGACAGGGCCTCGGCCTCGTCAAACCGCTTTTCGCGCCGCAAAAGATTGGCGTGGCGCATGGCAAAAACCGGATAATCGGCGCGACCGGGATTGGCGCGGGCGTAGTGGTCAAGCGAGGCGTCAAAATTGCGCAGCTCGTAATAAATATCCGCCAGCAGGCCGTGATAACAGGCAATTTCAGGGGCCATCTCGACCAACCGCTCGGCGGCTTTGGCGCTGGTTTTTAGGTCGCCAGATTTGCGCAGATTCAGAACATAGCGTTGCAAAGCCATCCGGTTATCGGGGTTTTGGGTGGCCAGCGCGCGCGAAGTTTTCAGCGCCAGATCCTGATCGCCGACCTCCATTTCGATCAGCGTGCGAAAGCTTTCAAGCGACAAAACCAGCGCATCATCGCGGCCAGTATAGCGCAAGATCGTCCGGCTGATCGCATCCTGCATGAGCCGCGCAAGACCTCCGGTTGTCAGGGTTCGAAGCATGGTGCCGAGCAGAAAATACCGCACTTCCCAGCAAAACATCCGCATATCAAACACCAGATGACCGGAAGGAGTTATGCCTTTTGTCAGACCTTTGGCTTGAAATATATTTACATCAATCGGATAAAATCGCTTTAGATCAACATCTTGAGAGGCGAAAAGCTGGCTGATGCCATCACGGGTTTTCTTGCCAAATGGCGCAAGACAAGCGGCGCGGCGCAGCAACTCGGTTGCGGCTTTTGTGTTATCGCTGTTGATCTCCAACAGGGCATTCATCGCGTCGGTTTCAGCAAAAACGCTGCGCTCAAACAGCATCGCATCGCGGCTTTTGGTGGAGAGCGCGCCGAGTTGTGCGCGGTCTCCGGCCTCAAAGGCAAGGTTGGCCCAGAGCAGATATAAAAACGGAACGGTGTTGCCACGCTCAATCTCGCCTGACAAAAGTTGTTGGGCTTTTTTGCCGTGGCCCGATTTGCTCAGATGTGGGACCAGATGGCCAAGGCACTGGGCGGCATCGCCGTCATTTGAGAAACTCGCGCGGTTATTTTCCAGTCGCTCGGTCAGGTTGGCAAATGCGGCGTTCAATCGCGCGGGCGACAGATCTTCCATGATATCCAGCACCTCGATCTCGCCAATCGCGCCGGCCATCTGGGAAAAGCCGCTCATCTTTGGCGCAACGATTTTGGCGGCGCGAGACATGGCATAAAGTTCGAGAAAATCGCGCTGCAACGAATTCACCTGATCAAGCGCGATCAGATCGCCAATCAGCTTGGCTGCCGGATGGTGGTTTTTCAGCCAATCCAGCGCCTCCGGGCAGTCGCCAAAAATCAAGGCACTTGCGCCGGTGTCGTTCTGACTTTGCCGCATATGCTCCAGATAAATCTCGTTGGGAATGTATTTGGAGGCCCAGATTTTGCCGCGGGTGCGATAGTGCCGGGTCAGGTCGCCGTGGCGAACATGATAGGCAACGGGCGGGGCGGCGGCGAACACGCGGTCGATCTCTGTCATATAGGTGTGCACGGTTTCGCTGAATGAAATCAACGAGATAGCTTGGCCGTATTGCTCGGATACATCTTCTTCACTCTCGGAAATCAGCTGGGTTTTATTCATGGGGATCGAAAAAGCAAAGTTCTTGCCGCGCGCGATTTCGGCTTGCAAAGCCTCAGGTGCGAGTTTCAAAACCGTCTCGATCGGTGCGGCGCGCGCGTTCAGAGCCTTGTGCTCGGCGTCCGACAAGAAATGATCGCGGATGAATTCCTCGCTGAACAGGCTGGCGTATTCGCCGGTATTATGCGTGCCTTCAAACAACACTGGCCAGTGGATTTTGGTGTCGATGCCCAGTTCCCGGCCCAATCGAAGCGCCGAGATTATCGGCAATAGTCGCGCGCCGAGGCCGTCATTTCTAGAGACCAAAAAGCAGCCGCTCATGGGTTACTTCTCCCGACCTGTGGGCATATCTTTTTGCGCTTCCCAGAATTTTTTACGCCGGTTTCGCAAGATTTTTTCAAGGTTAACGTTGCCAGAGGCCGCCTCTGCCGCGCGAATAATCCGGTCTGATAGTTGCCGATGGCCGCGTTCCAGCGCCAAATCCATCAGGCCGAAATAGTACCACGGCAGCAATCGTCGTTTGCGATAAAGCGCTGCAAACCGCGCGGGCGTCATGCGGTTTTCCATGCACAGAGCGGTTACTTGTTTCAAAACCTCAGCGCGGCGTAGGAACACCACGGTTTTGTGGCCGACATAATTTGAAGGGAGATGCACGATATTTTGGCCCGAAAACCGGTCCGCGTGGCGTTTGTCGCCCTCCATATAGGGGTCATAGCAAAGGTAGACCTTGCTCGCGTCGCCGGTGTGAAGCGCGGCATCCTGATAGCGGCCCGACCAGTCTTGCCGACGGCCGCGATTGAAGCGTTTTTCCCACGGCACCAGATCCTTTTTCAGGGTCGATTGCGGCGAATAGGCGATCACGGTTGAGCCCGGTGCGAGGCCGGAAAATGCGCAGGCGGCGTACCCGCCCATCGAGGTGCCGGTGAATACTACGTGTTTGAATTGTTTGAAGAAACCTTGCGCGCACAGCCCTTCGAGATAGTCAAACAGCACTTCGTCGCGATACCAGTTGGCGTCAAATGACAGGATGCCGAGGCTTGAATAATTGTTGTCGCTGTAGAATTTGTCGCCCCAGGTTTCGCGCGCGAGGCTGTCGTCATTGACCGACGAGAGGTTATCAAACGCTACTACCAGCCGTTTTTTGCCGCGCGCCGAATAGATCGCGGCGAATTTGTCGTAATTGACGTAAAAGCCGCGGGGTCTTTTGACGTGATCGCCGTCAACTTCACTTTTGCGCATTCCCGCCAGCCAACGCGGAGCTGAATTTGCATCGGCTGGCTTTGGAGGAGGAGATTTGGGCATGAAGTCCTTCGTAAACTAGGGCGAGGTATACACCACGGATGGATATGCCCACCACCCTAGCTACATCATAGGCTACGTTCAATCTCTTCAGTTTCGAAAATTTCGATCACGTCACCCTCGCGGATATCCTCGTAATTCTCAAACGCCATGCCACATTCTTGCCCGCCCTTAACCTCTTTGACTTCGTCTTTGAAGCGTTTGAGGGTTTTGAGCTTGCCGGTGTGGATCACGATATTGTCGCGCAGCAAGCGCACGCCAGCCTCGCGACGGGCGACGCCTTCGGTGACGGTACAGCCAGCGATTTTGCCGGTGCCGGTGATTTTGAACACCTCTTTGATCGAGGCGTACCCGATAAAGGTTTCCTTGATTTCCGCCGAGAGCAAACCACTTGCCGCCTGTTTCACGTCGTCAACCAGATCATAGATGATTGAATAATAACGGATTTCTACGCCTTTTTGACGCGCTGAGTCGCGTGCCGGAGCGTTTGCGCGCACGTTAAAGCCGATGATTGGCGCACCCGAGGCTTCGGCCAAGGTCACGTCACTTTCGGTGATCGCGCCAACGCCGGAATGCAGAACCCGCACCCGAACCTCGTCATTGCCGACCTTTTCCATCGCCTGAACGATGGCTTCGGCAGAACCCTGAACGTCTGATTTCACCAAAATCGGCAACTCCGAGACGTCTTGGTCGGCCTTGGCCTTAGCCAGCAATTGGTCGAGCGTGGTGGCAGAACCTGCCGCCGCTTTTTTGTCTTTGGCGAGCTGATGGCGATAATCGGCGATCTCGCGCGCGGCAGCCTCGTCGGCAACCACATTGAGAACATCGCCTGCTTCTGGTGTGCCATTGAGGCCCAGAACTTCGACCGGCGAGGATGGTCCGGCCTCGTTCACCCGATCTCCATTGTCGTCGATCAGGGCACGAACCCGGCCCCATTGTTCGCCAACAACAAAGATGTCGCCTTTTTTCAGTGTGCCTTTTTGCACCAGAACTGTGGCAACCGGGCCACGGCCTGTGTCAAGCTTGGCCTCGATCACGGCCCCTTCGGCGTCGCGATCAGGGTTGGCTTTCAATTCCAGCAACTCCGATTGCAGCACGATGTTTTCCAGCAGCTTATCAAGCCCCTGACCTGTGATCGCAGAGACCTCCACATCCAGAACATCGCCGGACATTTGCTCGACGATAACCTCGTGTTGCAGCAACTCGGTGCGCACCTTATTGGCGTCGGCACCGGGACGGTCGATCTTGTTGATGGCAACAATCATCGGCACGCCTGCGGCCTTGGCATGGGCAATGGCCTCGATGGTTTGCGGCATCACACTGTCGTCGGCGGCGACAACAAGGACAACGATATCAGTCACTTGCGCTCCACGCGCACGCATCGACGTAAACGCCGCGTGGCCCGGAGTATCAAGGAATGTCAGCAATGTGCCATCATCGGTGGTGATCTGGTAGGCACCGATATGCTGGGTGATACCGCCAGCCTCGCCAGAGACCACGTTGGTTTTACGCAAGGCGTCGAGCAGCGAGGTTTTGCCGTGGTCAACATGGCCCATGATGGTGATGACCGGCGCGCGGGGCAGCAGATCTTCGGTCGCATCATCGACAGAATCAATCGCATCCTCGACATCGGCGTCGGAGACACGCACCACTTTGTGGCCGAATTCCTCGACAATAAGTTGCGCTGTATCGGCGTCGATGGTCTGGTTCTGGGTCGCCATGATGCCGTTTTGCATCAGGGTTTTCACCACGGCGGCGACACGTTCGGCCATGCGGTTGGCCAGTTCCTGAACGGTGATTGCCTCGGGAACCTGAACGTCGCGCACGACTTTTTCATGCTCTTGGGTTTGGCCCATGGCTTGGCGTTTTTCGCGTTCTTGCGCGCGCCTCATCGCCGCCATTGAGCGTTGGCGTCCACCATCACGGCCCGAAAGCGCCTGATTGATGGTCAGCTTGCCAGAGCGGCGGCGATCGTCACCCCCCTTATTGCGTTGCTTTTTCGGCTCTTCCTTGGCGCGATCCGGTCGTTTGCTGGCCAAAGGCGAGCGCATGGGCGCGGCGGCGCGTGGCTCGCTTGCCTTGACGGGTTCGACAGGAGCAGCAGGGGCCTCGGCCTGTTCTTTGGCGGCTTTGGCGGCGGCAACTGCGCGCTTTTCCTCTTGTTCTTTTTCGCGAATGCGGTCTTCGCGTTCTTGAATCTCGCGCTCTTTTTCCTCTTTTTCTGCCCGACGCGCGTTGCGCTCAGCTTCGCGTTTGGCGGATTCAGCTTCGCGTTTGGCCGTTTCTTCGGCTTCGCGTGCTTTGGCCGCTTTCAACGCTGCCATGCGGCGATCCATTTCAGCATCGGTAATGCCGGCAGGGCGTCGCGAGGGTGCGGCTGCCGAGGGCTTGTTGCCAACCAGATTAGAGGCCGATGCCGAAGGTGGGATCGCGCCCGCCTTGGGGATGATCACCCGTTTGCGTTTTTTCTCGACCACAACGGATTTTGACCGCCCGTGGGAAAAGCTCTGACGGACATGACTCCGGTCGCCGCCACTGCGCAGGCCAAGGGGTTTGCCGGATTTGTTGTCGGAATCGCTCATTCGTCTTTTTCACCTTCTTGTTCCGGGGAGTTCCCGGATGCGTCGGCCCGCTTTGAGGGCCCCATCATGCGGAGGCCTGCCAGCTTTGAGGCTTCCTCTACAATACGTTGCGTGAGTCCACCAGCGCCAAGCGCGGCATGTATCACATTTTCCCGACCAAATGCCAAACCCAATTCGCGGCCATAAAGGCAGGAAATCAGGGCATTTGTGCCGTTTGGTGGGCGAATTTTGCCCTTTTGCGCCGTTGATCCGTCAACAGCCTGTAGCAGAACGGCAACGGAGCCTTCCGTGACCGCCTCTTTAACCTTTTCAAACCCGGTGATTGCCAGACCGCCTTTTCGGGCCAGCGAGATCAGGTTGACCACATATTGGGTCAGCAAACTCTCGGTCAGGGTCACCAGATCGGGCGGCAGTTCGACCGATTGTTTAGCGGCGCGGGCAAACAATCTCTTGCCCACGGCCTTTTCAAGCGCGGCGTGATCAGCAGAGATCCAGATGCCACGACCGGGTAGCTTGGCCGCAATATCGGGCACGATCATGCGATCCGGTCCAACCACAAACCGGAGCAGCTCTGATTTGGGCTTGCTGTCGCCGGTGGCAATGCACCGACGTTCAGCTTGTTGTTTGGTTTTGATGCGGCCGCCGCGAGTCACGAGCAAATTCCGAAGTCTGAAAAATCAGACCTCGGCCTCCGCTGTTGTGGCTTCTTCGCCTTCTTTGTCGCCGTCTTCTTCATCTTCCTCTGTCACAAGATCCGCCGGATCGACCCAGCCAAGCTGAATTCGAGCGGTCATAATCAGGTTTTGCGCCTCTTCAAGCGACATGTCGAATTTCTCGAGCGAGCCGTTATCCTTGACGCGTTCGCCGTCAACGGTGGTATAGCCGCCCGCAAGTTCCCAATCGGCGCAAGTGGCGAAATCGTCCAGCGTTTTCACGCCATCCTCGGCCAACGCTACGAACATTTCGGGCGCGAGGCCTTCGAAATTGAACAAGCTGTCCTCGACGCCCATTTCGCGGGCTTTGGCAATCGCCTTGGCGTGGATTTCTTCCAGACATTCGCGTGCGCGGGCCTGAAGCTCCTCGGCGGTGGTCTCGTCAAAACCGTCGATAAGCAACAGCTCGTCGGTGTCCACATAGGCGACCTCTTCCAAGGTGGCAAAGCCCTCAGAGACCAGCAATTGGGCGACAACCTCGTCCACATTCATGGTTTCCATGAACAATTGCGAGCGTTCGGCGAATTCTGCCTGACGGCGTGCGGATTCCTCGGCTTCGGTCATGATATCAATGTCAAAGCCGGTGAGCTGGCTGGCCAGACGCACGTTTTGACCGCGACGGCCAATGGCGAGGCTGAGTTGCTCGTCGGGCACCACGACCTCGATGCGCTCGGCGTCCTCATCGAGCACAACCTTGGTCACTTCGGCCGGTTGCAGCGCGTTGACAAGGAAGGTCGGTGCGTCGTCATTCCATGGAATGATGTCGATCTTCTCGCCTTGCAGTTCGTTGACCACGGCCTGAACCCGGCTGCCGCGCATACCGACGCAGGCCCCGACAGGATCGATCGAGTTGTCGTAAGAAATCACGCCGATCTTGGCACGAGAGCCGGGATCACGAGCGACCGCCTTGATCTCGATAATACCGTCGTAAATTTCCGGCACTTCCATTTTAAACAGCTCGGCCATGAATTCAGGCGCTGTACGGCTGAGGAAAATCTGTGGACCACGGACCTCTTCACGCACTTCGCGAATATAGGCACGCACCCGCTCGCCCGTGCGAAAGCCTTCGCGGTTGACCAACTGATCGCGGCGCAAAACTGCCTCGCCCCGGCCCACATCGACGATGACATTGCCATATTCGACGCGCTTGACCACCCCGTTGATGATCTCGCCCACGCGATCCTTGAACTCGGCGAATTGACGCGCGCGCTCGGCCTCGCGGACCTTTTGCAAGATCACCTGTTTGGCGGATTGAGCGGCGATACGGCCAAAATCCATCGGCGGCAGAATATCCTCGATCAGATCGCCGACTTCGGGATTGTCCAGATGCGCGCGCGCATCGGCAACGGTCATCTCGATAGAGTGGTTTTCAACCTCGTCCACCACGAAACGCACACGGGTCATGGTCAGCTCGCCGGATTTGCGGTCGATATGGGCACGAATGTCCAGCTCGGCCCCGTAGCGGGATTTCGCCGCCTTGGCCATGCTTTCTTCCATCGCCTCGATCACAAGACCGGTCTCGATCATTTTTTCCCGCGCGACCGCATCGGCGATCTGCAAAAGCTCCAGCCTGTTGGCACTGGTGATGCTCATGGTGTTTCCTTTTCAGGGGTTTGTTCGGTTTCAATTTCGTCAAAGTCGGCCTCGTTAAAACCGGCCACTTTGCGCGCTTTCAGCATTTCAGAGATCAGCTCGTCGGTTAGCACCAGCTTGGCCTCGACCAGCCAGTCAAACTTCAGACCAATCGTGCCCTCGGGGATTTCGATCAGTATTTCGTCGCCCTCAATGCCTTTGAGCGCGCCCTTAAAGCGTTTGCGCCCGTCGATCAGTTGATCGGTCTCGATCTTGGCCTCGTAATCGGCCCACGCCGCGAAATCCTTGAGACGGGTCAAGGGCCGGTCGATGCCGGGCGACGAGACCTCGAGCGCGTATTCTTCCTCGATCGGGTCCTCGACATCCAAAACTGCCGATAAAGCGCTGGAGATTTTGGCGCAATCATCAACCTCGATCCCGCCCTCGGGCTTGTCGGCCATGATTTGCAAGGTCGGGTGCTTGCCGCCCATAAGACGCAGGCGCACCAGCTCAAACCCAAGCCCCTCGATCAGGGGTTGGACGATCTCGGCCAGACGCTTGTCTATCGCGGTTTTGGCAATAAGGTTGGTCATCAGCTCTCTTTTAAGCACAAAAAAACGGGCGCGCGGCCCGTTAGAATTTTCGGTGGAAGTCTGGGGGTGGAAGCCAGTCTTGCCGCTGTTGAGAGGGGATATAGGCGGGTTGGCGGTAAATGGCAAGGGCCTTGGTTTTGTCGTGTACTATCATCTCGACAATAAGGCGCATATACCGCCGTCAAAGCGGGTTTTTGACACAATTGAGAACCGCACCAACGCCGTTTTCTGCCTAGATTGTTCTCACTTCGGGCAGGTTAACCCCCTGTTTCATTGCTATTGTCGCTCAATTGGGCTGATCGTCGCTGATCTGGCAACAAACCATCGGCGACGGTTTCCAATTAACTAACAGTTCCTGCAAATGACCTGCAATTGTCCGGTTGTTTCCAAAGTCCTGACAAATTCAGAGTGCCTAATCCTAGTCAGTTCCGAGGCATGAAGGATTTGAAATATGGACAGGTTAACTGAAATGGAGGCGTTCGCCAGCGTGGTCGATCAGGGGGGATTTACCGACGCGGCGCGCAAGATGGGAATTTCGAAATCGGCGGTGTCAAAGCATGTGTCGTCGCTGGAGGCTCGCTTAGGCGCACGGCTCCTGAACCGGACAACACGCCGGGTCAGCCCGACCGAAATCGGCCTTGCCTATTACGACAAGGCGCGGCGAGTTTTGAACGATGCGGGCGAAGCGGACGCGATGGTGACCTCGATGCAATCGGCGCCGAGTGGGTCGTTGCGACTGTCGGCGGCCAATGATTTTGGCGTTAACCATATCTCCAACGCGCTCGGAGCGTTCCTGCACCAATACCCGGAAATCAACGTTAACCTCGTGCTGAACAACCGCTATGTGGAGCTGATCTCGGAGGGGTTTGACCTCGCCATTCGCATCGGCGAGATGGAGGACAGCACCCTTCGCGCGCGCAAACTGACCGAGGCCAATATGAAGATGGTCGGCGCGCCGGAATATTTCAAACTGCACGGCAAACCGGCCCGCATCGACGATCTGAACGAGCATATGCTGCTGCATTATTCCAACCAGTCCAACGGCAATGTCTGGAAACTGACCTCTCCCACCGGCGAAAAGCGCCAAATTCGCACCACCGGTTGTTTGACGGTCAATGACGGTCAATCCTTGCTGACAGCGGCCTCAGCCGGGCTTGGCATCGCCTATCTGCCGAGTTTTCTCTACTATGAAAAGCTGGAGCTGGGCTTGCTGGAAGAGGCCATGCCCGACCTGCCGATCGAGACCCGTGGCATCTATGCCGTCTATCCGCCGGGTCGTTACACCCAGCCCAAATTGCGCGCATTCATTGATTTTCTGGTGGATCACTTCAAGCATAAGGGACCAGAGGAATGGTAACATTCCGCCTTCCTTAAATGTGGAATGGTAACATTCCGACAGCGCGCAAACGCCCCTGTCGAACGTCGCCTACGAGGAACAGGCTAGCCTGACTTCAGGGGCTTTCAGTTCGGCAGGTCAGCATCCCGTGAAACACGAAATCCAGATTGGCCTTCAGCCAGCGGCGGCGATAATCTCGGTCGGTTAACACATTGTGACCGCTGGTTTTTTCGATCCATGAGGCAAACAGGATCTGGTTGCCAAGCCGATCCAGAACGAAGCCGGTCAGCATCTCTATATCCAAGGCTTCGCGCACGAACCCTGCCTGCTTTGCTGCCTCGATATAGCGCACGAACTGGGTGGTATAAGAGGTGAAAACCTCAAAAATCATTTTTTCGCGCACGGCCATCTCGTAAAGACGGCGATGGGAGACCAGCGCTTCGAACGTCTCTTCAAAGAAGATCTCAAGCCGCGAAATCAGGTTTTGCCGACTTTCGGCAGGGGCTGAAATAATACGCATCGGCACTTGCCAAACATCTTCGGTAAAGCCGGACATGATCTCGTCAAACAGCCCCTGTTTGTTGCCAAAATAATGGTGAACCATATTGCCGCCAACATCGGCGAGCCCGCAAATTTCGCGCACGGTGGCCGCAGCAAAGCCGTGCTGCGAAAACAGGGCGGTCCCGGCTTCTATCAGGCGGTCTCGCGGCAATATCGATTTTTGCGGCTGCTCCAAGGTCGGCCCCTGTCTGGCAATTTCAGTCTCTCTATCCGCGCAGCTTTTGCCGACTTAGGCAATATCCGCAGTGGGTTTTTTGGTGGGTTTTTGATAGAACGTACTTTACATATAATATAACGACCGTTATATGGCAACAAATCATTTCCAACTACCAGAGGAGCCTCCCCATGGCCTATACCACCGCACTTTACCTGTTCGCGCTTTTGACCCTGCTGATGTTGAACGTCGAGATTATGTTCACCTATGCGACCCAGGGGTTCGGCTTCGGGTTTTCCTCAAATCGCAACCCGGCGGCAGAGTTTTCACCACTGGCCGTGCGCATCAAGCGCGCCTATCAAAATCAGATCGAATCGGCGGCTTACGGCGTTCCGGTTTTGGCAGCGGCGGCGCTGACCGACCTGCAAAGCCCCAGCGCCGAGACCGCGGCCATGCTGTTCGTGCTGGGTCGCGCGCTGTTTACGGTGCTTTATTACACCGGCATTCCTATGGCTCGCCTGATCGGTTTTGGCATGGGAGCGCTGTCGATTTTTTACATCATCTATGCGCTTGCGATGTAAGGGCTAGCCCCGTTTAATCGGCGCGCGAACCAGAATGGGCCAAAAGATGACGACGAAACTGCCGAAGGCCAGCAGCCAAAACCCTCCGGCTATGGAGATCAGCAAGTCGTGCGGCTCAAAAACTCCGGCAGCAAATCGGGTGAGGGTAGCTGCGATAATCGCGAAGTAAATCAACGAGATAGAGGGTGTTGCTGTTAAGGCACGCCCACTATGCCCAAGGCTCGCGCGGGTCATCATCGCCAGCGTCATCGTGCCGATCCCGCCAACCATCCACACATGCTGCGCCCCCGCCACGGCAAAAACGCCGGTGCTGAAATGGGCCAGACCGATCGACAAAAACCCAATGGCGGTGAAGCCAAAGCCGAAATGCAGTACCAGAACCAGCGGCTCGCGCCATGTTTTGTGACCCTGCCAACGGGCCAGACGCACCAGATTAAGCGCGCCTGCAAGCAGGTTAAGTTCAGCCGTCAGGGTGGCGGTAGGGGCGAAAATCCAACTGATTACCGCAACCCCCGCGCCAAGTAACGCAATCTGGTCAAACCGTCCCAAGCTGGCTGGCAATTTGGTCAGACCCTGTTTAACCATCCAGTTGCGCGTAAAGCTCGGCGTGACCCGCCCACCGATCAACAAGATCAGCATCACGGCGGCGCCAAGTCCGACCCGCAGGCCGATATCCTCGGCGGCATAGGCCCCCATGATGACCTCAAGATGATAGAGAATATTGCCGATCAGCAACAGGACCACCATCGCCACCACCATCAGATTGCGCCAATTGCGCCCGATGATGATCTCGCGCCCCAGCACAATCGCCAGACCCGCCAGAAACGCCGCGTCGGCCAGCGTGGTCACAACCGGCGGCAACCATGCCGACACCGCAACCGCCATGCGCCCCAACAGCCACAAGCCCGCCAACGTGGCCACCGGCCAGCCAACCACCGGCAAGCGTCCGGTCCAGTTTGGCACCGCTGTCAGCAAAAATCCGGCCATAACGGCAGTGAAATAGCCCCAAAGGAACTCATGCGCATGCCAAGACACCGGATCAAGCGCGCTTGGCAGGCTGACCGCTCCGGTCAGCGTCAGTATCCACAAAACCATCGCCAGCACGGCCCATAATCCCGCCATGAGGAAAAACAGCCGAAAGCCGTTTTTCAATATCACCGGCCCGGTCCATGCGCGCTGCTGTTGTGCTGTGGTTTTCATCTTGAAATGTCCCAAACTCGCAGACACCCCGATTGGTCGACTGCGCTACCCACCAGATAACACACCGCGTGGTGGTGGCAATATCCAGCGTGGGAACCCGTGACGTAAAGCCAGTTCTGGTTCGCAAGTTTTTCGATGAGAAGAGCAGAGGGGCGCGCTGAACCTTGGGGTGGCGCTTTGCGACGGCAATGGGCTTCGGGACAGAGTTACATGCTGAACCATGGTGATTTTTCGCAACCTCGCATCGCGCCTCCCCGGGGGGAAGGTTCAGCGCGGCCCGGCCTATCAGCCGGGCGGTATGGTTTGAGAGGAGATGCGCTTATCGCTGAAACCTGCGGTAATCTTTTGACCATAACGGCGCGGCCATAGGAAGGCAAAACCCCCGACATCTTCGCCGATTTCCCATTGACTCCGGCCGCGCATCCGCTCAAAAATCCGCCCGCAACCATTGGGCGCTGAGCGCGGCATGCAGAAATTGCAGCAACCGCGGCGCAGGCCCCTTTTGTGTTTAAGGTTGCCACATATTTTGGGGCCGATATCAGGAGAGCCCCGATGAAAACCATCATAGAACCATTTCGTATCAAGGCTGTAGAGCCGATTCGCATGACCACTCGCACTGAGCGTGTGACCAAGCTGGCAGCGGCACATCACAACCTTTTCACGCTCAATTCCCAAGACGTTCTGATTGATTTGCTGACCGACAGCGGCACTGGCGCCATGAGCGCCGAGCAATGGGCCGCGATCATGCGCGGCGACGAAAGCTATGCCGGCTCGCCGTCATTTGCGCGGTTTTGCGACGCAATCCAGAACCTGATGCCGTTTGACCATATCATCCCCACCCACCAGGGCCGCGCCGCCGAGGCGATCTTGTTCTCGATCATGGGCGGTGTGGGGCGCAACATCCCCTCCAACACCCATTTTGACACCACGCGCGGCAATATCGAGGCCAGTGGGGCGATGGCGCATGACCTCGTGATCGACGAGGGCAAAGACCCGGCATCCGAGCATCCTTTTAAGGGAAACATGGACCTCGCGCAGCTTGAAACCTATCTGACTAAGCATGGCGACAGTGTGCCTTGCGTGATGATTACCATCACCAATAACGCTGGCGGTGGCCAACCCGTCAGCCTTGAAAATATCCGCGCGGTGGCGCAGGTCGCCCATAACCACAGCCGCCCGTTTTTCATCGACGGCTGCCGTTTTGCCGAGAATGCGTGGTTCATCAAACAGCGCGAGCCGGGCCAGCAAGACCGCTCGATCGAGGATATTGTGCGCGATTGTTTCGCCGTTGCCGACGGTATGACAATGAGCGCAAAGAAGGATGGTTTCGCCAATATCGGCGGCTGGCTGGCGCTGAACGACCCTGAGTTGGCCGAACAAGCGCGTGCGCATTTGGTCAGAACCGAGGGCTTTCCGACTTACGGAGGGCTCGCCGGTCGCGATCTCGACGCCATCGCCCAAGGCCTGAAAGAGATCGTGGACGAGGACTATCTGCGCTACCGCATCCGCACCAACGAGTACATCATCGAGCGCTTGGACGCGCTCGGCGTGCCGGTGATCAAGCCCGCAGGCGGTCACGCAGTTTTCGTCGATGCGCGCGCGTGGCTTAGCCATATCGAGCCGCTGCAATATCCCGGCCAAGCGCTGGCCTGCGCCCTATATGAAACCGGCGGCATCCGCAGTTGTGAAATCGGCACCGTGATGTTCGGCCGCCACCCCGACGGCAGCGAAACCCCCGCCGCAATGGACCTCGTGCGTCTGGCGTTCCCTCGGCGCACCTATACCCAATCCCATGCCGATTATATCGTCGAAACGTTTGAGGAATTGGTGCAGGTCAAAGACAAGTTGCGCGGGTTCAAGATCACCAAACAACCCAAGCTGTTGCGCCATTTCACTTGCTGGTTTGAGCCATCAAGCAAAAACCTAGTGGATTGAAACGTAGGATTTAATCCACTAGCCCTGTTCTCAATCAAAGCCGCGCCGACATTATGATCTGTCGGCGCGGCTCATTTACTATCTTCAAAAAAGTCGCAGCAGCCGATTTATAAGGTCTACGCCCTAAGAGCAGGACTCCAGTTCGCTATATTGCGGGTCGTTCCTGACCTTTTTCACCGCGTCCGCTTGTGAGTCGGCGGTTACGTTCTTAACCGTTACGGACTCGTTGGAATAGGTGTTTGTGCATGTGACGTCAAAGGTTCCAGCAAAGGCCGGAACGGCAAGTGTTGACGACGCGAACGCGCTGGCGAGCAAGATGTATTTCAGTTTCATTTGGTAATTTCCTCGTTAACTTGTCAGATGACCACCCACCGCCCGAATTCGAAATCTTGAACGCGGCCCGGAGGGAATTTATGTGGGGTAAACCTACAGAACCGCAAAGCATGTGTATTCACCCATTTGGGTTAGAGGGGTTTTTTACTTGAAGATTAGTAAAGCGGCGAATATTTTGCCTGATATTACCTGTTATTCAACCTCCAAGGACTATGGCGAAAATCAAACCTGATCCAAAAGTCGCTGACCACGATTCCCTCAAGGTCTGGTATGCCGACAGCCTCAGCCTGATGCGGCCAGCCGGGCGCGATATGGCGTCGGATGTGCCAAGCAACTCGTCCATGTGGCAGCCCCGCTTGGGGATATTGCAGATATCGGCCCAAGGCGAAGAGCTATACGCCAACGGTAATTCCGAAACCTGCCGCGCATATATCAAGAGCCAGCGCGCCAGAAAAACCGCCAAGCCCGGAACGCGGGCCGAGCAGTTTCAGGGCGGTCTGATCATTACCGTGCGTACAGTAAATTTGACGCGCATCATCTTCGTTCATCGCGACTCGCTTACCAGCATCGTGCAAGAGGTGGCCCCCGGAGCCACATTAACGAAAGCCGAATTTCACCTGCTGCAACAGATCCTGTGCGGCATGTCCCTCAAGCATGCGAGCGAGGTTGATAACGTCGCGTACGAGACCAAACGCACGCAGTTCAAATCACTCGCCGCACACCTGAATTTCAGCTCGCAAAGCGAGACTATTCGCAACATGCTGCTCGCCCTCACCACATATGCGCTCGAGTCCACCGGCAGTTTTTTGGCGATGACACCTCAGGATTCTGCGTCAATAAAATCCTTTCTCGACAGCTATTATCCCGGCGTGTTTCGGTTTCACCAGATCGTCACCCATGACAAGCGTGTGCTCAGGGTTCTGGAGACCGGCCCGATTGATGGCAGACCGGTGATTTGGCTCCACAGCCAGACCTTGCCAAGCCCGGATCAGTTTTCGTCCAACTGGACCAGGCAACACAATATACGGCTGATTATTCCGCTGAGGGAGGGGTTTCTTAGCGAGGTTGAAACCCGGTTTAGCAGGGCCGAACATCTTGTGCGCGCGACTCAGGACATCGTTGCGGCGCTGGATTTTTTCTGCAACGGGCGCGCACAGATCGTCGCCAATTCTACCGGGGTCGCCTTCGCTCTCAGGCTTGCGGCGACCCGCCCGGACTGTGTTGACCGCCTGACGATTTCTGCTGCGGCCTATGTTGGAAGATACGAAAACCAGTCAGTGTTGCGACTGGTTCGCGGCCTGAAAAACCTCACTTTGCAAAGCGAAACCTTGGCGACCAAGGCGCTGGATCGGTACATGTCCAAGATGAGCAGCCTGACCGGAGCGCTCGAATTACTGCGAACGACTTACGAAAAATCGGCCTATGACATGGATATTTTCAACCGCTTGCTCGCGACTCCGCTTGGCCATTTGTGGCTGTACGATTCTTACAGAATGTCGCGCTATTCGGTCATCAAGGATATTGCCATGGGTGGCGAGGATGTTTGGCAGCTCGCCCATAAAATCTCGTGCAAGCCGCTGTTTGTTCATGGCCGACGAGACCCGATCAACAATGTGGGTGCCGCGCGCAAAGCCGCCGCGCTGATCAAAAGCTCTGATTTCGTCGAGCTGGAACATTGCGGCCAATCCCTGTTCCTCCGCCGTCTCGCGGACCTCATCACCCAAAGCCCGCAACAGTGGCAAGCCGAGATGCGCGCATGACGATCGGGTAATTTCATTGGTCGGAGTAAGAGGATTCGAACCTCCGGCCCCTGCCTCCCGAAGGCGGGACTAAGGCCAATGTTCGTTCTATATTCACTTGTTGTTCTCCTTTTGAGTAGGGTTCAGACGGTTTCAATGGGGTTGTATCTGTGACCAGTCACAGTTTCCTTTCTAGAATTGCGATTGCGCGGTCCTGATAATGGGGCGAATGATGGTAATACGTTTTTCTAATTGTCTCGGAGGACGTGTCGAAATAGTCGGCGGCATCTTCTACCGCGAGGCCCTTTTGCACGGCCCATGTGATTGCTGTGTGTTTCAAAACGTGCGGAGAGACGCCGGGAAGACCGCTGGCCGCTGTTGCGAAAGCGGTCTTGATATTGCCGACTCGTTGGCCGCCAATTTCGACAGGCCAATTTGCGCCGTTCTTTTTCCAGCGGCGGCAATGCCCCAACATTCGTTTGGTCAATCGGACAGGTTTGCGCCGTTTTTTCGTGTCACGTTCGGCTGAGCCCTTGCGGTACATCACACCACGATCAACATCAATCCAGCCGCCGCCGATATTAGGCATGAAGCTAAGTTTCAGAATCGCGTCCTTGCGCGTGCCAGTGTATAGCGCGATCAGGATAAATCGCGCGACGTGCTTGGCGGTTGGCGACCGATACGCGGCCCAAATCAATTTCGCGGCTTCGTCGCGCGTCAACCACCGGTCGCGTGGTGACGGCTTTGGCGGAAGCGTGACGGTAGCAGGAGTCAGGAGATACCCTTCCCTGTGGCAATAATTGATCGCCGCTTGCAAAACATTCAATTCGCGCCGAATCGTGCCGTCCGAGATCGGGCGGGTGGTGCCGTCCTTGAAGCGGCGAACCCGGCTTTTGCCATATCGACGGCACGTTTCCCCTTTTACATCGGCCACAGATAACGCGCCCCAAAAGGCCAAAAGCGAGTCGATTGCGTAACCAATGCGCTCTGGTGCGGCGACTTTTATCGCGTGCTCGCGTCCGTAAATGTCTAAAACTTCATTGATAGCAACGGCGTGCGCGTGGCGCGATCCTGTTGCGGTGTCTTTGGTCGCTATATACGCGCCGAGGATTTTTTCAGCATTTGCGCGGTCGCCGACGCCCGTTGATTTGTCAGGCCGGCCGCTATCGCGGATGATCCAGATTTGCTTATCTTTTCGCCAGTAGGCGGGCTCCGGCTGGTTTTCTCGGCATTTCAGAATCAACTCCCCCAACGAATTTTCGTCAATCCTAACAGCCCTGCCCATTTTCACCAACATGCCGTGCGATCGTGCGGCGGCCCTGAGGGAGCCTTCCGGGACCCCCAACAGCCGAGCCGCTTCGCCGAGTTTCAAAAGATGGACCATCTGGCGACCTTAGAACGCGATCAGGCGAACTTTAACCGTCGCAGTCCCGGCGATAACAGCCTCGATTGCATAACCGAATTTTGTGTTGCCGGTCGTGGTTGACGTGATGAGCCCAGCCGTGGCATCCCAATAACAGGCAGCGCCAACAGCGAACGTGTTTGCTGCAACCTTGTTCAGTTCGAAGACGCCCTCAGTCGCCACGTCCAGCATGGTGCCGATGCCAGCGTCACCGAGAGCAACGCCGGTGATTGCGCCGATGACAACGGGTTCGCCGGACAGCGTTACCGCCGCCGCTGGTATGGTCAGGGTGTCGCCGGGTTGAATGAAGTTCGTGGCCATTTTAGATTCCTTTCGAGGTCGCAAAAACAATCGTGTTTGCGCGTGGTTTTTGAAGTTGAAGGATTTCGGATTCGACCGCCGCCAAGGCGCGCGCAAGTTCATTGTCGCTCTTGTAAATTACGGTTTCACCGTTCGCATCTTTGATTTCACGGACGCCCGAAAACCGGGCGTCCAGCAGCGTGTCGCGGTACGCTTGAAGTTGGGCCAGCGTTGCCATTTTAGACGCCGACGTTTTTGTACGCGCCGCGCCAATCAACAGCACCAGCGCCAAAATCAAGGACAACTCGGAAATCCATTCCCAAAGTTTCCCATCCTTCTTGCGAGGCCATTTGCGGCCCCGGGGCAGATGACAAATGCGAGAATTCGAGGACCGGCAAAACCGCCGGATCCGCGAGCGAAAATATACCAGCTTCCGTCTGTGATTCGTGGCTCGACAAGCAACGTCAATTTGCCGGAAAACGGATTGGCGTTGCCGATGGTGGCCGCGTAAATCGACGCGAGAATTTGTTCCGCTGTCGTTTCCAGCTTCGGCCCGACGATCAGGAATTTGCCGGTTGCGTTGATCGGCGTTTTCCCGTCCAGCGCCTTCATGCCGCGCATGGCTTGGCGGGCAAGATCGAGGTTTGCAATATCTATTGTCGAAGCCGTGCCAGCCAAATTTCCATGTGTGGCGTGGAACAACGTCTTGGAGTCTTCGGTCAAGGTTGGGTTCGAAAGTAGCAGCGTAAGAAGCAAGTTTGCTTCGGTTTCCGCAGCCATGCGCCCCGCAGTTTGACCCCAATCGCCGAAAGCGCCAAGATCATCGTTTATCAGGGCTTTTCGTGAGATGCTGAATGTTGTGGCGTATGTGTCCAGAGCGTAGGACTCCGCCGCTTCACCTCGTGTCGTGCTGGTGATTTCACCGGCCTCAGTAACCTTAGACAATTGGCCGACATCGGAAAGCTTAAGCCGTGTCCCGGTTCGAAAGTCCGACATTGTGGATTGCCGCGCGACTTTTTTGATAGGGCTTTCCGCCGCTTGATACGCAGACATCAAAGTCCGGTTGCCGGTCGATGTGAGCAGGAGCGGGAAGTCAGAAGTGCCGTGCATGGCCCGCTTAAAAATCTCATCCGCGTTCATTGTGCGGGTTGAAATCCCCGACGCCTCGACAGAAGCTCGCGCCATGTCGCGCAAAGACTCGTTCATATATTCGCGCGCTTCATCTTTGGGAGCTTCACCGGAAACACGCGAAAACAGCGCATCGGCCCGGCGCGCGTGAATCGCAGCAGGGTCACCATTCGCGCTGACGACGCGAATTTTGGCAGTTGGTTTTTGCATTTCATCAAACGCCGCCGCGCGGGTCGCGATCAGGTCGGCACCGGCATCAATCTGCGCGTCCGCCCATTCATTTGACAGGTTCGCGGATTTGGCGATTTGGCGGATTGCCGCGCGGGTTTCGAGCGGGTCGGCCTCTGGTTTTTTTATGTCTGTTGTCATGTCATGACTCCTGAATTTTGCGCCGTGATCGGCAGGAATGGGAACGGCGGAAACCTCGAAAATTTGCCATTTTGTCGCGGTGCGAATCCGCATTTTTGTTTGTGGATCAATGCTTTCCGCCCATTTGCTGACGCGGTATCCGACTGAAACGCCGGTCAAAATCCCTTCGGATATTTTGGTAACAAT
>JAADIJ010000099.1 GCA_013151335.1 Alphaproteobacteria bacterium
GTGCCGCCAGCGTTCGTTCTGAGCCAGGATCAAACTCTCAAGTTGAAAAGCAATTACTTGCTTATCCTTGACATTCGAACCTCTGCACATCGGGCTCAACCTTCCGAAGAAGAAAGAACCCTGATCACTTGTCTTACTGAAACAAGTGACCGTCAATTTTAGTTTTCTGTGTCTGAGTTTACCAAAGTAAACAAAGAACCACATCAAACGTGAAGCTGACTATACATCATCGAAAACCAGTCCGAAGACCAATTCTCTAGTAAGTTGATATGTAGAAGTCCGTCCGTCGATAACGACCAAACTGCCCACATATCTCTTCAGATATCATCAATTTCAAAGAGCGCAGAGACAAAAGCTTAGGTAGCGCCTTTCTTGTTAGGCGCGCCCGCCACTCGATGTTTGTCTCTGTTTTTGTTACCAGCGGAGTGTTTCGCCCTGCCGGTGAAGGGGGTTCTAGGGTTAGTTGCCGCCCCCCGCAAGCGTTATTTTCATAAATCTGTCATTTTTTTCAAAACGGCTATTTTCCCGCTATATATAGGGGTTTGAGGGGTGAGATGACCAAGAGTTCCAACGGCATTATTGGTCAATTAGCGATAATGATGATCGAATCTTTGCTGTTTGTTTTTTATACACAGGCTGAATTGGGAAATTCAGGCGTGATGCGTGTCAGACGGCTAATCAACTCGACTTTAAGTTGAAGGTCAAGGGAATCAACACCACAATTTGCGACTCGCCCGTCAGAATCAGAGGCGGAAACACGGATTTCACGAGATTCGTCTTGGCCGGGGATTCGCGCAGTCATTACCGGCATTTTCAACCCCCCCGCGCAGAGATGCCTGCACCGCTCAAACCGCCTCTGCGAAGTCGTTTCCACGGAATCCGGTAGGATACCAGTATCAGGGCGATGAGCAGATAAAGAAACGGGTCACTCTCCCAGACTTTGCGCACCAACACGAAATGCACAGCCCCAAGGATCACGACGAGATAGCTGAGCCGGTGCAAACGGTTCCAGCCAAGCGGTCCCATGCGCCGCAAAGAGAATTTGTTGGAGGTCAGCGCCAGCGGTGTCAGCAGCAAAAATCCGGTCATGCCCAAAATAATATAGGGGCGCTTATAGAGATCGGCCAAAATCTCGTTCCAGAAGAATTGTTTGTCCAGCACCAGCCAAGTGGACAAATGGAACACCACATAAAAGAACGCCGTCAGACCAAAGGCGCGGCGGAATTTCAAAAAGCTGATCCCGGTCAGTTTGCGCACGGGGGTCACAAGCAAGGTCAGCATCAACAACTGCAAGGCCCAACGGCCAAGCTGTCGCTCCAGCATCTGGAGCGGGTCAGTGCCAAGCTGGTTGGTGACCGCCCAATAGAAATAGACCACCGCAGGCACCACCCCCAACAGGTAAACCGGCCATGTGGGTACCTTGCGCAAGATCGGATTGAAGAATGCGGGGAGATTAAACATCGCGCGCTCAGAAGTTCCGCGTGAGGTCCATGCCCTTATAAAGCCCGGCCACCTCTTGCCCATAACCATTAAACATCTGGGTCTGCTTGCGCCTGGTGAACAGCCCGCCCCCGATGGGCCGCTCAGAGGCTTGGGTCCAGCGCGGATGATCCACATTCGGGTTCACGTTGCTATAAAATCCGTATTCGCGCGGGCTAAGCATGTTCCACGTGGCCTGAGGCTGGCGCGCGGTCAGGCTGATGCGCACGATCGACTTGATGGATTTGAACCCGTATTTCCACGGCACGACCAAGCGCAGGGGAGCGCCATTTTGTTTGGGCATGTCCTCGCCATAAATCCCGGCGGCAAGAATGGTTAATGGGTGCATGGCCTCGTCCATGCGCAAACCCTCGCGGTAGGGCCATTCCAGCACGTTTGAGCGTTGGCCGATCATCTCGGACGGGCGCACGAGGGTCTCAAACGACACATATTTCGCGCCCGACTGCACGCCGACGCGGGCAAGCAGCTCTGAAAGCTGAAAGCCGGTCCACGGGATAATCATCGACCACGCCTCGACACAGCGAAAACGATAAATCCGCTCCTCCATGCTCACACCCTTGATGATGTCCTCAAAGGCGTATTTGCCGGGCTTATCAACCATTCCGTCAATGGTCACACTCCACGGCGAGGTGGTCAGGCGCGACGCATTTTCAGCGGGGTCCGATTTGCTGGTGCCGAACTCGTAAAAGTTATTATAGGTGGTGATGTCCTTGAATGTGTTCGGGGTCCGGGTGGTGGAATATTTGCTTTTGATGGTTTTGAGTTTCGCCAGCGCGGGCAAACCAAACGTCGTCGTCGCCACAGCACCTGCTCCGATCATAAGTTGCCGCCGATTAAGCCAGTCGGCCTTTGGCGTGATCTCAGACGATTTGAATTTCGGCGCGGATATAATGTGCATGCGGTTCCTCTAGGTTTTGTCGGTGTTTTTGTCCGTTCAAGCGGTTTTACATCATTTTGCCGATTTGAGGCAAAACAAGCGCCAACACGTTTGCGCTGGTTTTGTTACAGACTGAGCCGTAAAAGCCTGTCGTTCTTGACATATTCAACAAAAACAATACGATTACTTCAGGGGAGAGTTCACATGAAACACGGTTTTGTTATCTTGCTGGTCAGCCTGCTTATGGCGAACACGACACAGGGCCATGCGCAGGCAAGACACAGGGCATCGTTTCCTATACGGTCAACCAGCCCATGGATGACGTTCTGTTCGCGGTTGAAAACGAGATCATCGGCCGTGGCCTGAAAATCGACACGGTCACATCAACCCATGTGGGCGGCCCCGACAGCTATCTGGCGATCTGCGCACCAAAAACCCTGCAAGAGCCTGCCGATAACAGCTATACCACCCCCGGTGGCCTGAACCATGTGGGCATCGTGGTTGTCGACATTAACACGACCAAACTGCGCGTAAAAGAGGCCGGCTACCGTCGCTCCCACCGGTGACAAGAACGGTTTTACCTTTAAGCTGCATATTTGTGGCTCCTCATATCTGGCCGGGTAGCACCGTTAACACGGTTTTTAAAATTGGGGAAATGCCCCGAAAGCCAGCGCTTGGCCAGCCTTCGGGGCAGCTTGATTATTGCAGCGGCACACCGTCTGGCGCGCGCGCACCCTGCCCAATCCCGTCGATCACCAAACCGCCATCATCAGCGGACACCGCGAGTTTCTGGCCGTCGTGAACCTGGCCACCCAGCAGCATCTCGGCCAGCGGATTTTGCAGGGCCCGCTGGATCACCCGCTTCAAAGGCCGCGCGCCATAAACCGGATCATAGCCCTGATCGGCCAGCCATTTATGCGCCGCCTCGTCCACATCAAGCGCGATCTTGCGCCCTTCCAGTCGCGTGGCAAGGATGGCGAGTTGCAAGTCAACGATCCCGTCCATATTGGCGCGACTGAGACGATCAAACAGCACGATCTCGTCAAGCCGGTTGAGAAATTCCGGGCGGAAATGCGCGCGCACGGCAGCCATTACATCGGTCTTGGCAGCATCGGCATCGGCCCCGTCGGGCAACTGGCTCAGCGCCTCGGCACCCAAATTCGACGTGAGGATAATAAGCGTTTGCTTGAAATCCACCTTTCGCCCCTGCCCGTCGGTCAGCACCCCGTCATCAAGCACCTGGAGCAGCACGTTGAACACATCGGGATGGGCCTTTTCGACCTCGTCAAACAGCACCACCTGATAGGGGCGACGGCGCACGGCCTCGGTCAGCGACCCACCCTCGTCATAGCCCACATAGCCGGGAGGCGCACCGATTAGCCGAGCGACCGAATGTTTCTCCATATATTCCGACATATCGACCCGCACCATCGCGCTGTCATCGTCAAACAGGAAATCCGCCAGCGCCTTGGTCAGTTCGGTCTTGCCAACCCCGGTCGGGCCGAGAAACAGGAACGAACCTTGGGGCCGATTGGGATCGCTCAGACCCGCGCGCCCCCGACGCACCGCATTAGAGACCGCGCGCACAGCGGTTGCCTGCCCGATCACTCGCGAGCCAAGCACGTCCTCCATCGCCAGCAGCTTTTCACGCTCGCCTTCCAGCATTTTGTCAACCGGAATGCCGGTCCAGCGTTCGACCACACTGGCGATATTTTCAGGGCGCACAGCCTCGTCGACCATCAGATCGTCACCGACCTGTTCAGCTTCACCGAGGCGTTTCTCAAGATCAGGGACCACCCCGTAAGAGAGCTCGCCCGCACGCGCCAAGTCGCCCTCGCGTTTGGCGATTTCAAGCTCGGCGCGGGCGGTTTCAAGCGCTTCTTTAATGTCACGCGCGCCCGCCAGCTTGTCACGTTCAGCCTGCCAGCGCGCGGTCATCTCGCTCGATTTCTCCTGCAAGTTGGCTAGTTCCTTTTGCAAACTGTCCAGACGGTCCTTGGAGGCCGCGTCGGTCTCCTTTTTCAGGGCTTCCGCCTCGATTTGCTTTTGCAGCAACTCGCGGTCAATCGCGTCCAGCTCCTCAGGTTTACTGTCAACAGCCATGCGCAGACGGCTGGCCGCCTCGTCCATGAGGTCAATCGCTTTGTCGGGCAAGAAGCGGTCGGTGATATAGCGATGGCTCAGGGTCGCCGCCGCCACCAGCGCCGCGTCAGAGATACGGATACCGTGGTGAAGCTCGTATTTCTCCTTGATGCCGCGCAGGATAGAGATCGTGTCCTCCACCGTTGGTTCCTCTACCATCACCGGCTGAAACCGTCGCGCAAGGGCGGCGTCTTTTTCCACATGTTTGCGGTATTCATCCAGCGTAGTCGCGCCAACGCAGTGAAGCTCGCCCCGCGCCAAAGCCGGTTTTAGAAGGTTGGACGCATCCATCGCCCCTTCGGATTTTCCGGCCCCGACCAGCGTGTGCATCTCGTCAATGAACAACAGAACCTCGCCCGCAGCATCGGTCACCTCGTTGAGAATGGCCTTAAGCCGCTCCTCAAATTCGCCACGATATTTGGCACCCGCAATCAGCGCACCCATGTCGAGCGCCATCAGGCGTTTGTTCTGCAAACTTTCAGGCACATCACCGTTGACGATGCGCAAGGCCAACCCCTCGGCAATGGCGGTTTTACCCACGCCCGGTTCGCCAATCAGCACCGGATTGTTTTTGGTCCGACGACTGAGAACCTGCATGGTGCGGCGGATTTCCTCGTCACGGCCAATGATCGGGTCGATCTTGCCGTCACGCGCCGCTTGGGTCAGATCATGAGCGTATTTCTTCAGCGCATCATAGCTGTCCTCGGCGCTGGCACTATCGGCGGTGCGGCCCTTGCGCAGATCATTGATCGCGCCATTAAGCGCCATCGCCGTCACTCCAGCCTCGGCCAGAATATCCTTGGCCTTGGATTTGGTCACGCACAGCGCAGTTAATATCCGCTCGACCGGCACAAAACTGTCGCCCGCCTTGGTGGCGATCTTCTCGGCCTCATCAAGCATCTTGGCGGTCTGGGTATCAATATAAACCTGATCCCCGGCTCCGCTCACCTTGGGCAGTTTATCAACGGCCTGATTGACCGCGCTAGAGACAGCGGCGGCGTCTCCCTTGGCGGCTGAAATCAGGTTCGCGGCCAAGCCTTCGCTGTCATCCATCAGGGATTTCAGCAAATGTTCAGGCAGAATGCGTTGGTGGTTTTCGCGCAAAGCGATGGTCTGAGCGGCGGCGATAAACCCACGAGACCGCTCGGTGAACTTGTCTAAGTTCATGGTCGTCTCCTTTTCATAAGCGCCCGCCAGATCGATGCCCATAAGCGGCACATCGGGGTGCAGGCCTTTGCAATGGAAATGGGAATTGGCGCGGCGATTGGCAAGACCGACGGGCAGGTTTTAGGCGCGTTCACCCCAAAAAACCGCGCTCTCACCGCTTGACAGGACCGGCAGCGGTCGCGAAACACTCCCTAGCTACAGGAGAGCCACCACATGCCCCAACCAGATGACCGTCTGATCGTCGCCCTCGATCTGCCCAACGCGCTGGAGGGGCTGGAACTGGCGCAAAAGCTCGGCGACACGGTATCGTTTTACAAGATCGGTCTCGGCATGCTGACCGGCGGCGGACTGGCGCTGGCGGATGAGTTGAAACAGGCGGGCAAGCGTGTGTTTCTGGATATGAAGCTGTTTGACATTGGCGCAACCATCCAAAGCGCCGTGCGGGGCCTTGCGCAATATGATCTGGATTTTCTGACCGTACATGGCGATCCGCATGTGGTCCGCGCGGCCATTGACGGGCGCGCCGATCGCGTCACCAAAATTCTGGCGGTAACGATTTTAACCTCGCTTGACCGCGCCGATCTGGATGCGGGCCTGATCAAACAGGGCGCAATCACCGATCTGGTGGTTGAGCGCGCGCACCAAGCGTTTAACGCAGGCGCTGACGGGGTGATCGCTTCGCCCCATGAGGCGCGGCTTATTCGTGCGTTGCCAGAGGCGCGTGGCAAACTGATCGTCACCCCCGGTGTTCGCCCGCAAGGAGCGGCCAGCCACGATCAAAAGCGCGTGGCCACCCCCGCAGAAGCCTTGGCCAACGGTGCCGATCATATTGTGGTTGGCCGCCCGATCTGGCAAGCAAGTGACCCACGCGCCGCCGCTCTTGCAATCCAGCGGGAGTTGGCGCAACTCTGAGCCCGAAAGGAACTCCCGCTCATGCACCCCGCTCTTTGCCGCGACTGTCTGAGCCAGATTTCCCACAGCGCCAGATGCCCGAAATGCGGCTCTCCGCGCGTGCTGAGCCACCCGGAACTCAACACATTGACCATCGCCCATATGGATTGCGACGCATTTTTCGCCTCGGTTGAAAAGCGCGATAACCCGGAGATACGCGACCTGCCGGTGATCATCGGCGGCGGCAAACGCGGGGTGGTGGCGACCGCCTGTTATATCGCGCGCATCAAGGGCGTGCGTTCGGCCATGCCGATGTTTCAAGCGCTGAAACTCTGCCCCGAAGCCGTAGTCGTGCGCCCGCGCATGGCCGCTTACGCCGAGGTCTCGCGCGCCATCCGCCAGATGATGGGCGAGCTGACACCGGCGATTGAGCCTTTGTCGCTAGACGAGGCTTTTCTGGATATGAGCGGCACCGAACGCCTGCATGGCGCGCCGCCCGCGCTGATGATGGCGGGGTTGGTTGAGCGTATGGAGCGCGAGCTTGGCCTGACCGGATCGGTCGGGCTGTCGCATAACAAGTTTCTGGCGAAAATCGCCTCTGATCTGGATAAACCGCGTGGGTTCTCTATCATCGGCAAAGCCGAAACCGGCAGCTTTTTACGCGACAAACCCGTCAGCCTGATCTGGGGGGTGGGCAAATCGTTTCGGGCGACACTGGCGCGCGATGGCATCCGAACCTTCAATGATCTCTTGCGCCGCGAGCGCAAGGACTTGGCCACGCGATATGGCACCATGGGCGAGCGGCTGTGGCATCTGGCGCGGGGGATGGATTACCGGCGGGTCTCCTCAAGCGCGCCCATCAAAAGCATCTCAAACGAGACTACGTTTTTTGAGGACACGGGTGCGCTGACAGTCCTTGATGGTCATATCTGGCGCCTGTCGGAAAAAGTCGCCGACCGGGCCAAGAAACGCACGCTGAGCGGGCGCGTGGTCACCCTGAAACTGAAACAATCCAACCATCAGACCCTGACCCGACGCACCACACTTTATGATCCAAGCCAAACCGCCGACCGGATTTACTCGACCGCGCGCATCCTGCTTGAAAGCGTGCTCACCAAAGGACCGTTTCGACTGATCGGCGTCGGTCTCAGCCATCTGGAGCCAACCGAGGCCACCGAAAGCTTCGGCGATCTGCTTGATCCAGAGGCTCAAGCGCGTGAAAAAGTCGAGCGGGTCTCAGACAAAATTCGCGCCAAATTCGGCGATGACGCAATCCGCAAGGGACGGTCGTTGAGATAATCTCCGCACCCCGGCTCCACTTGGTTCAAATATCCAAATTCCCCGGCCCACCCCACAAGACCAACGGCTGCGATCACTCGGCGGCCAGTTGCAACGACCCGCGCCCAAGTTCGGTCAATTCAGCCACCACATCATGCAACATATGGCAAATCGCGGCGAAATCGTCATTGGGGCGCAGGCTGGCCTCGTCCATGTAAATCGACCGGTCAATCTCGATCTGGATCGCGTGCTGCCCACGCGACGGACGGCCATATTTTTGGGTCACATGCGCGCCTGCAAACGGCAGATTGCGCGAAACCCTAAGACCGGCACCCGTGAAAATCTCGTCAACCGCCTCGACCAAATCTGGCAGACAGGCCGCGCCAAACCGATCTCCCAACACAATTTCAGGCTTCTTATCAAAAGCATAAGACGTAACCGCCAAGGCCTCATGCGGCATGGAGTGGCAATCAAACAACAGCGCAAACCCAAACAACGCGTGGCTTTGATCCAGCAGATCGGCGAGCTTATCGTGGTAGGGAAAGTAATATTGCTCCAACCGCTGGCGCGCCTCAAGCATGCTCATCTTGCCGCTTCTAATCTCGCGCCCATTGGCCACCACGCGCGGGATCACGCCAAGACCGGAAGAAATTCGCGGATTATGTCCGCTCTGGCGCGCACCACTGATCAGCGCAGGATCAAGCTCGTCGGCGGCGCGGTTAAGATCAACGAAAGCGCGCGGGATATCCGTGCTCAGCAGCGGTGCGCCAAACTCAGGTGCGGCGGCGAATAGTTGCTCCACGAAGGCATCCTCGGACGAACGGATCGATTGCTCGTCTAATTGCGAGCTGCGAATGAAGCTCCAAGGATAGCTGCGGCCACTATGCGGCGACGCGAAAACCGTCGCGGTATTGCGAACTTCTGGCATCGACAAAACAAACGGCGGGCGCGGCATGGTAACCTTTCCGGTCGGCGGGTTTACGGGCAGTGTTTCATTTTAGCAAAACCACTTGAACCCCAAAGCGACTCTCAGTATAGAAGCGCGCGTGGGCGTTGCCAACTTCCCACAGGATATGGCAGCGCTCTTGTCATTTCGGGCGTATAGCTCAGCGGGAGAGCACTTCGTTGACATCGAAGGGGTCACAGGTTCAATCCCTGTTACGCCCACCATTTCTCACAGTTGGGAATGGCCGAACAAAATTTTAACGGCGCAAAGCGCGCCGCGACTTAGGAGAGAGACCATGAAGGTCAAGAACTCACTTCGCTCTTTGAAAGCGCGCCACCGCGATTGCCAGATCGTGCGCCGCAAAGGTCGGGTTTATGTGATCAACAAAACCCAGCCTCGTTTCAAAGCACGTCAGGGCTGATTTCTGCCCCTTGTTAATATTAAAGCCGCTGAAGGTGATCTTTAGCGGCTTTCTCTTTGTGTGCAGAGTCCTAATAGCCTCTTAAGTCGCGTGCTGATACGCTCAATTCGCCTCGGCAATCAGCCGGATCACCGTTTGGCGGTTGAGATAGCCGGTCACAGGGAACCCTCGGGTCTTTTGGAATTTGCGAATTGCACGGCGGGTTTTCTTGTCAAAATTCCCATCCGGCGGACCAGCCTTAAAGCCAAGCGACAGCAATTGCTGCTCCACTAAAATGCGCCCAAGACCGTTCAGTCGCAGATCCGCCTCGGCCTGTTTGGCCGCATCTATTTCAGCCTGCTTGGCCGCCTGTTTCTGCAACACCTTCAGCCGAGCCTTGGCCTCGTCAGCAAATGAGCCGTTTGGAAACGCATCAAGATACCCCTGATAGCTTGCGATGGTGTTTTGCGAACGCGCGTCGTCCCAAGACTGGCGCTCAAGCGCCGAAACCGTGTTGAGCCGCGCCTGCTCAATCGCCGTCAGGCGCGCGTCGGCCACATCGGCGAAAAGCCCATCTGGATAGCGGAATAAATAGCGCCGCAAACCGCGCTCGTCCCCGCTGGCAGCCCCGCTCGCTTGCCAATAAGCGCGATCGGCAATCTCAAGCGCACGTTGCTTTTTACGAGCTTCTTCAGCCAGTTGCGCAGTTTTAGTTTCGGCCTGACGACCAATTCTGGTGATCTGGCTATCCAGCAAAAACCCGGTCGGATTGGCCCCGAAAGCCGCTTGCCAATTTCGGATGGCGGCACGGGTTCCACGCCCGAAAATCCCGTCAATGCCGTGGGTATCATAGCCCAGCAAAGACAGGCTTTGCTGAATCGCACGGCGCTCGTCGCGCGACAGGCGCAACTGATCCTCGTCGGCTTTGGCCTGCTCCAGCGGGGTCAGTCTTACCTGCCCGTCCAGCCAGTTTTGCGCCTCGACCACATGGTTTCCACGGGGAAAGGCGTCAAGATAAGCGCGCATCGCGATCTCTGAGTTGAGGTCCTGAACCGCCTGCCAATAGCCGTCATCAGCCCCGCCAAAGCCGGTATCGGCCGCCGGGCTGAGGGCTGTCAGATCAGAGATAAACCCCTGCCCCTTAACCGATGCGGGAGCCTGCGCCAAGGCCGCAGCAACCCCCACGCCTTGGGCCAGAAAATCACGCCTGATGGTCAGGTCAATATCCACAGGATTTCCGGTGGCGACAAACACACCTTGCGGCACATTAAGCGCGCCGATGCCCGACTTTAACCCGAGGCCAAGGTCGATGGGGCGCGAAACAGTAGCAAGAAAAATCGCCGCCCCGCCGGTTTTTTGCGCGGCAATATCCATCAGCGCACCAATAGAAATCCCCATATATCCGATGTTGCCCAAATCGGGCCGATCAGCCTCCACCGGCACAAACCAGGTGTCGCGCTCTGAATAAACGAAGTGACCGGCAAGCACGATCACCGTGCGCTCGGCCTCTGGCAAACGCAGAAGATACCGCTCCATCGCCTGACGGGTTTGCTCGGCGGACAAATCACGCCCCGACACCACCGCATAGCCAGCACGGCGCAAGGCGGAGGCGGTGTTCAACACTCTGGGCGCATCATACATCCAGCTCGCGCGTTGGTAATTACGATTGCCAAGCACCAAGGCGACATCTGCTGCAAATGTTGCCGACCACGAGAAAACAAGACCTGCGAAAGACAGGAAAACCACAGACAAAATACGCAACGCTAAAACCCCCAAGCCGATAAATTCAGTCGTAACTCCTCTGGTCATCGATGACTTTGCCATCATTGGGCAGAGACCCCGGAGCCACCAATATCACATCGGCGCGCAATTTCAGAGTCCCAAGTATTGCGGCCTCAAACTGCGAAGCGTCGGTCTCGTTGGTTTCAATCTCCAAGGTCATCACGTCGCGCTGATTGTGGCGCGTGGCAATCACCCGAGCCTTCTGGATGGCGGCGTTGGCACCAACCAATGCGGCGACCTGCTCGGGGCGCACGAACATGCCCTTGATCTTGGTGGTTTGATCGGCGCGACCCATCCAGCCTTTGATGCGCATATTGGTGCGCCCACAGGGGCTTTGGCCTGCCAGAACCGCCGAAAGATCGCCGGTGGCGAAACGGATCAGGGGATAATCCGGGTTGAGAGAGGTCACCAGAACCTCGCCCACATCGCCTTCTTTCACGGGGTTTCCAGTGCCGGGGGTAACGATCTCGACCAGCACGCCCTCGTCAACGATCATGCCCTCTTGGGCCTCGCTCTCGTAAGCGATGCTGCCTAGATCGGCGGTGGCGTAGCCTTGCAAACAGGCGATGCCCCGGTCGGCATATTCGGCGCGAAGCGAGGGAAACAGCGCGCCCCCACCAACTACGGCGCGTTTAATAGAGCCAAGATTGACCCCCATCTGATCGGCCTTATCAAGGATGATCTTGAGGTAATCGGGCGTGCCCGCATAGGCGGTCACCCCCAGATCACGGGCGGCGCGAACCTGCAATTCGGTCTGCCCGGTGCCTGCGGGAAACACAGCGGCCCCAACCGCGCGCGCGGCGTTTTCAAAGATCATGCCAGCGGGGGTCATGTGGTAGGAAAAGCAGTTCTGCACGATATCGCCCGCGCCAATGCCGCTGGCACATAAGAACCGCCCCATGCGCCACCAATCGTCAGAGGTCTGGCCCGGCTCATAGATCGGGCCGGGAGATTGAAACACATGGGCAAACTCATGGGCCGCGCGCGCGGTAAATCCACCAAACGGAGGGGAGGATTTCTGCGCTTCGCCAAGGCTTGATTTTCGCAACACCGGCAGTTGCGCAAGATCGGCGAGGGTGGTGATGCTGTCGGGATCAATCTCGCCCAGATGACGGGCAAGCCCCGGCGCATGCGCCTTGGCGTTGGCAATCTGGCGCGCCAAATCACGCGCAAGGTCGGTGGCGCGCTGATCGGCGGCGCGGGTTTCCAAATCATCAAAAAATTTGCTCATCCATCGACCCTTTCCAAATTATCTGCGGCCAAAGAACACGCACGACAAGTCATCAGCTCAGCCAGCGTTTGCGGCGGCGATAGGACCGGGTGTTGCGAAAGGATTTCTTCCCTTCTTCGGAAATCCCCAGGTAGAATTCTTTCACGTCGGGATTTTCACGCAATTCGGCAGAGGGGCCGTCCATCACCACCCGACCGCTCTCCAGAATATACCCGTGATCAGAGTATTTCAGCGCGACATTGGTGTTTTGTTCGGCCAGCAGAAAGGACACCCCCTCCTGTTGATTAAGGTTGGTCACGATGCCAAAAATCTCTTCGACCAGTTGCGGCGCGAGGCCCATTGACGGCTCGTCCAGCAGGATGGTTTCAGGCTTGGACATCAGCGCACGCCCGATGGCCAGCATTTGTTGCTCGCCGCCGGAGGTATACCCGGCCAACGATTTGCGCCGCTCTTTGAGGCGCGGAAAATAGGTGTAGACTTTCTCAAGCTCGGCTGCGATTGCGGCGGCTCCGTCCTTGCGGGTAAACGCGCCGGTCAGCAGGTTTTCTTCAACGCTCAGATGCTCAAAACAATGGCGGCCTTCCATCACCTGGATGACGCCTCGACGTACCAGTTCGGCTGGATTGAGGCGGCCTACATCCTTGCCGCGATAGGAAATTGACCCCTTGGTCACCTCGCCGCGCTCGGAGTTGAGCAGGTTGGAAATCGCTTTCAATGTCGTGGTCTTGCCAGCGCCGTTGCCCCCCAAAAGCGCGATGATCTTGCCCTTGGGCAGCACCAGACTGACACCTTTCAGCACCAGAATCACGTGATTGTAGATCACCTCGATATTGCTCACTTCGAGAATATTTTCGGTCTCTGTCTGGGTCTGCTGGACGGCGCTCATGGTTTGTATCCACTGGTTATCTGGGTGGGCCAGCCCCGACATGGGGCTGGTCCGGTTTTCAGTTCGCTGCGGTCACTCGCAAGCTTGGGTCTGCCAATCCGGCTTGTCGGCGACGTATTTGTCGGCGGCTGCCAATAGCATCGGCCGCACGATGTCGGTCATCGGCGGGATCAGGTCAGAGATACGCTCCCAAGAGGACCCGTTCCACTGCTGCAAGAAGATTGAGCCACCACCTGCATGGTCTTTGCAGGTCGATTTGATCGGCGCGGTAAAGCCCTCAAAACCAAGCTCTTTCCAACGAGCGGCAGAGATGTCCATGGCCTCCAGACCATCGCGCATATCAGAGCCGGTAATCGCAGCTTTGCCCGAAATCTTTTGGGCGAGACGGATGCCTTCCGCGACAACTACGGCGTTGAGAACACCCCGGTTGTAAAGCACTTTGCCCACTTCGCTGCGGTCCTTGACCTGGCTCAGCCCTTTGTCCACGACAAATTTCAGGACGTCCTGAATAGCCGGGAAATCGGTGCCGTTACCGGACATGTTGGCGGCAATATAGCCCTTGCCAACCTCACCAACCGGATCAAGGTCGGCGTTGGCGCCAGCCCACCAGTTGCCGATGAAATGATCGAGCGGATATTTGATCTTGGCGGCCTCTTTGATCGCGGTCGCGTTCATAGCGCCAAAGCCCCACATGATCATCCAGTCAGGTTTTTCCTTGCGCACCTTCAGCCAATGCGAGGATTGCGACTGCATTTCCTTCACACCAACCGGGAATTTCGCAACTGTGAAACCCATAGATTTGGAGAGCGCATCAAGCAACGGAATCGGCTCTTTGCCGTAGCCCACGTCAAGATAGATAAAGCCGATCTTCTTGCCCTTGATACCGCCATCTTTGCTGTCGATATACTTAAGGATCGACGACATCTGGCTCCAATATGTGGCCGGATAGTTAAAGCCCCAAGGGAACTTCTCGCCAACAGCCGTGGCCGAAAGGCCATAACCCATGGACAGCACCGGAATTTTATCAACCGGAGCTTTGGGGATCAACTGAAGCGTGATGCCGGTGGAATACGGGTTGTAAACCAGTGCGCCATCGCCCTTGGTTGCCTCGTAACACTCGACCCCTTTTTGCGAGTTATAGCCGGTTTCGCATTCCGGATTAACGATCTTGAGACCGCCAATACCGCCGTCGCGCTCGTTCAGCATGGTCAGATAATCGCTAAAGCCGTTAGCGATGGGGATGCCGGCACCGGCGAACGGGCCAGTACGATAGGTCAGTGATGGCACATTAAGCGTTTCAGCAGCACTTAGCGGTGCCATCTGCAGGGTTGCAGCCAGCGCAAGCGCGACTGTTCCTGTTGCAAGTTTCATGAACATTTCTGTTCCTCCCATGTTTCGCAAGCAGCGATTGTACCGCCTGCTTCAAAATTGAAACCTCTCTTTTGTGGACGGACCTGCCGGGTTTCAAAACCGGTCCGATATGTGTGCGAGCGGCCTAGTAAGGAAAAGGCCACACGCGCAATTTTTGTTTCAACATCGACCACATACGAGCCATCCCATTGGGCTCGATGATCAGGAAAAAGACGATCAGCGCGCCGATGATCATAAAGTTGATATGTTCAACCGTGGCAGTATTTATGTCCAGCCCAAACAGTTTTGGCAACGCACGAAGGACCACCGGCAGCATCCAGATGAAGGCCGCGCCAAGATAAGAGCCGACCAAACTGCCAAGCCCGCCGATGATCACCATGAACAGCAAAAGGAACGACTGGTTGGAGTCAAAGCTTTCGACCTCGGCCGCTCCCAGCCATAAAAACACCATCATCGCCCCGGCGACACCGCAGTAAAACGACGACACCGCAAAAGCAGAGATCTTGGCGTAAAGCGGACGCACGCCAATCAGCTCGGCAGCGATGTCCATATCGCGGATCATCATCCACGAGCGCCCGATGCGACCATGAATGAGGTTGGAGGCAATCCACGTCATCACCACCACAATCGATAGCACGATCAGATAGCGGGTAACCGACGAGGCCTCGGGACCGGTGACAATCACGTTCATGACTTCGCGCCGGGGCACCTCGATTGCGCCGCTGTCGTTATAGTTATAGAGCCACGGAATTCGAATGAAGGCCCACTCCAGAAAGAATTGCGCGGCCAACGTGGTCACCACCAGATAGAACCCTTTGATCCTAAGGCTCGGCAGGCCGAAAATCATGCCAATCCCGGCGGCGAAAAAGCCCGACAGCACGATCAGCAAGATCACGTTGGTGTCGGGAAAAATCGTCACCAGTTTATAGGCGGAATAGGCCCCGACCCCCATGAACGCGCCAGAGCCAAGCGATATTTGCCCGGTATAACCAGTCAGGATGTTCAGCCCAATCGCCGCCAGCGTAAAGATCAGAAACGGAATCATCATTGAGTCGATGAAAAAGTTGCTGCCGAAAATTGGGATAACAATGAAGGCGACAGCCAGATAAAACATGATTGCGATCCGGTCCTGAAGGATCGGAAAGATCGCGCTGTCTTGTTTGTAGTTGGTTTTGAACTGGCCGGATTCGCGGTACAGCATAAGGGTTACACTCTCTCGATGATTTTATCGCCAAACAGGCCTTGTGGTCGGAACATGAGGAAGATGAGGGCGATGACATAGGCGAACCAGCCTTCGACCCCGCCGCCTAGTAATCCACCCCAATAGACCTCGAACAGCTTTTCACCAAAGCCGATAATCAGCCCGCCGACGATAGCGCCGGGGATCGAGGTAAAGCCGCCAAGGATCAACACCGGCAGCGCTTTGAGTGCCACGATCTGAAGCGCAAACGACACATCCGAGCGCGCGCCCCACATAATGCCGGTGGCCAGCGCGACAATGCCTGCCGCAAACCACACAATCGCCCATATCTGGTTGAGCGAAATCCCCACCGAAAGCGCCGCCTGATGGTCGTCGGCAACGGCGCGAAGGGCGCGGCCAATGCGGGTTTTGCTGAAGAAAAACGCAAGGCCCGCCACCAATATCCCGGCGATCACCACGGCGGCGATGTCGATATGCTGCAAGATCAAGATCCCTCCGAACGGCTCAAACTCGGTCGAGCCAGTGGGCAGGCCCAGTTGCTCGGTGATCATCGATTTGGTCTCGCCGCCGAAGATGAATTGGCCCAAACCGATCAGGAAATAGCTGAGCCCGATTGTGACCATGAACAGGATGAGCTCTGACTGGTTGACCATGTGACGCAGCACCAATCGCTCGACGCTAATCGCCAACAGCGCCATGACCCCGATTGTTAATATCAACGCCAAATAGGCCGGAACCCCCGCCTGATAGAGGCCAACCAGCGTCAGCGCCGAGAACACCACCATGATGCCTTGGGCGAAGTTGAACACGCCGGACGCTTTGAAAATCAACACGAACCCCAGCGCGATCAGCGAATAAAGCGTGCCGGTAACAAACCCCTCCCATAAAACTTGCAGGAGAAAATCCGGCGTACTGACCATGTCGATAAACGGCGCTATGAAAATTTGGTAAAGTAAGTCCATCAGCTTGGGACCCCCAGATAAGCGTCGATAACCGCTTGATTTCGTTGTACTTCAGACGGTGTCCCGTCGGCGATCTTCTTGCCGTAATCTAGCACCACCACGCGATCGGCGATGTCCATGACCACGCCCATATCATGCTCGATCAAGGTGATCGTGGTGCCAAACTGGTCGTTCACGTCAAGAATATAGCGGCTCATATCCTCTTTTTCCTCGACATTCATGCCGGCCATCGGCTCGTCAAGCAGCAGCAAGGATGGCTCCGCTGCCAGCGCGCGACCAAGCTCGACCCTTTTTTGCAAACCATAAGGCAACTGCCCGACCGGCGTGTGGCGGATATGCTCAAGCTCGAGAAAATCAATGATCTCCTCAACGGCGCGACGATGCTTGATTTCTTCATTCATCGCGGGGCCATAGCGCAGCATCTGCCAGATGAACCCTTTGTTCATCTTCAGCGCCCGCCCAGCCATGATATTATCCAGTGTGGACATGCCCGAAAACAGCGCAACATTTTGAAATGTCCGCGAAATCCCCGAGACCGCCGCATGGTAGGGCCTCATGCGCGAGCGGGTCTCGCCGCGAAACGTGATCTGACCCTCCTGCGCGTGATAAAACCCGTTGATCACGTTCAACATCGAGGTCTTGCCCGCGCCGTTCGGCCCGATTATGGCGCGTATTTCGCCCTCCAGAATATCAAACGATATATCCTTGATCGCCGTTACCCCGCCAAAACGCAGGGTGATATTCTTAACTTCCATCACCGGCCCGCCAATGGTGCGACCGTCCGCTGTGGTGGTGGTTTGATCAAAACTCATGCGGCTTTTGCCCTCCGGGGGAATGTTTTGGCGGCGCGGATGGTGAGCGTCGCCGAGATCGAGCCTTTGCGCCCGTCCTCGTAAGTCACTTCGGTTTTGGTGAAAATCTCCTCCACCTCGCCGTTGAGAGCGCCAATCAGATCGGCATATTTCTCGTCGATAATCCGGCGACGAACCTTGCGGGTACGGGTCATTTCCCCGTCATCTGGATCGAGTTCCTTGTGCAAAATCAAGAACCTGTGGATTTGACACCCGTTCAGCATCGCGTCTTCGGCAAGTGTGGCGTTAACCTCTTCGATATGGTGCTGGATCACGTCCATGACGCGCGCATGACCGGCCAATTCCTGATACGAGGAATAGCTGACATTGTTGCGCTCGGCCCAATTGCCAACTGCACTGAGGTCGATGTTGATAAACGCCGTGCATTTGTCGGTTCCGGCCCCAAACAGCACCGCCTCCAGCACGTCGGGGTAAAACTTCAGCTTGTTTTCCACATATTTTGGCGCAAACAAACTGCCATCGGCCATCTTGCCCACATCCTTGGCCCGGTCGATGATCCTGAGATGACCCGAGCTTTCCTCGATGAACCCCGCATCCCCGGTTGCAACCCAGCCCTCGGCATCCTTGGTCGAGGCGGTGCTTTCGGGGTTTTTGTAATATTCCACGAACACGCCGGGCGAGCGGTAATAGACCTCGCCATTATCGCCAATTTTAATCTCCACACCGGGAGCAGGCACGCCAACCGTATCGGGGCGCACCTCGCCATCGGGCTGGATCGTGATGTAAACCGAGGCCTCGGTCTGGCCGTAAAGCTGCTTGAGATTAATCCCGAGCGAGCGGTAAAACTCGAAAATCTCCGGCCCGATCGCCTCGCCTGCGGTATAGCCGATGCGAACGCGGCTCATGCCCATGCGGTTTTTGAGCGGCCCATAGACCAGAATATTGCCGAGCGCGTATTTCAGCCGGTCACCAACGCTCACCGGTTTGCCGTCAAGAATATTGCTGCCAACCTTTTTGGCATGGGCGAGAAAATAGCTAAACATCCGGCGCTTGGTCTTTCCAGCATCCTCCATGCGGATCATGACGGCGGTCAGAACGCCCTCAAAAAATCGCGGCGGGGCAAAGAAATAGGACGGCCCAATCTCACGCAGATCGTTTTGCATGGTGATCTCGCTTTCGGGGCAAGACACGCAAAACCCGGTCCAATAGCATTGACCAATGGAAAAGATGAAGTCGCCGACCCACGCCATCGGCAAATAGGCCAGCACGCTGTCGCCAGCATTCAGGTCGTCAAACTCCGACGATGATTTCGCCGATTCGATGATATTGCGGTTGGAGAGCACCACGCCTTTGGGCTTGCCAGTGGTGCCAGAGGTGTAAAGCATCACGCAAGTGGTGTCGTAGTTTTGCGTCTTTGCACGAGCCGCCAATTCTGGCAAGAACCGCTCATGAGCGGCCCGACCCTCGTCCTGGATGTCCTTCAGCGCGTGCAAAACCGTATGGTCATATTTGCGCATCCCGCGCGGCTCCAGATAAACGATCTGCTCAAGTGCGGGGAGTTTATCCTGTATTTCCAGAACCTTATCGACTTGCTCTTGATTTTCAGCAATCACATATCGCGCGGCGCAATGGTCCAGAACATAGGCCATCTCGTCAGCAACCGCATCCTGATAGAGCGGCACCGGCACCGCGCCGATTTTCTGTGCAGCAACCATCGACCAATAAAGCGCCGGACGGTTGCGGCCAATAATCGCCACGTGGTCCCCGACTTTTACGTCAATAGCCAAAAAGCCCATGGCCAGCGCGGTGATTTCTTCCTCGACCTCGGCCCAGCTCCAGCTTTGCCAAATGCCGAACTCTTTTTCACGGTTCGCAGCCTTGCCACCCATCTCGCGCGCGTTACGCGCCAGCAGCTTGGGGACAGTATCCAGATCACCCGAGGGCGCTGTTTGTGCGGTCAAATTCGTTCCTCCCCTTCGCCGGACAGATGCCAGCGCACGATTCCGCCAAACGAGCGAATCCGTGATAGTCTTGACCCGTCTTTGGTGCAGGTCAATTGCTTCATGAGTTTTTCGCAATTGTATCCAATTGTAACAAGTCACGTCTTCGCCATCTGGCGCTGGTCAAACCGACCGCGGCAATGGTAGCGATGGACAGCGAAAGGGGCGATCTTGTGGCGCATGGTGCGACTAAAACCTCGGCTCTCACACGAGCCGGTCTGAACCTGATCCAGCAGGCCTTGTCGATCTACGACGGCAATCTGCGGCTGGCGCTGTGCAACAGTCGCTTTCAGGAGATGTTCGGTCTGCCCGAGCGATTAACCACGCCGGGGGCGTTATTTTCCGACACAATACGTTTTCTAGCGGAATGTGGTGACTACGGTCAAATCGGCGATCTGGACGAGTTCATTGCCGAGAAAGTTCAACAAGCACTGGCGTTTGAGCCGCATTATGTAGAGCGCGAGCGCGCCAATGGCCGCACGATTTCGGTTGAGGGCAGCCCGCTTCCGCAAGGCGGCTGGGTCACGGTTTACACCGATATTACCGCGATAAAACGCCAAGAAGCGCTGTTGCGCAGCCATTCTGCCCATCTGTCAGACCAACTTTTAAGCCATTCCGAAGACCTCGCGCGCGCCAACCGCGAGTTGGCCGCGACCATCGCCACGCTTGAAGAAACCAAGCGCCACTTGACCGAAAGCGAGGCCCTGACCCGCACCACGACCGAGATGATGCCGGCCCATATCGCCCATATTGGCCTTGACGAGGTCTACACCTATTCCAACGGCCAGTTGCGCTCAGTCATGCCCGATGGCCCACCCGAGATCGAGGGCGAGCATGTCAGCCGCGCGCTTGGCGGCGAGATATATCCCATCGTCAAACCCTATTTTGACAAGGCCTGCCAAGGAGAGCCCAGCGTGTTTGAGTTCTCTCATTCCGAAGGGGCGCGGCGCTGTCGTGTCGCTCTCACGCCGGGGCACGGGGCAGATGGTAAGGTCAGCGGCGTGTACGTCATGTCGATGGATATCACAGACGAGGTGCAGGCGCGCGCCGCCCTGATGCAGACCCATAAACGCGAGCTTGCCGCTCAGCTAACCAGCGGTCTGGCCCATGATTTCGCCAATCTTCTGACCATCATTCTCGGTCTTCAGGGCCAGCTTGAAAAACAGCCCGATCTTGGAGAAGACGCAAGGGAGCTGATCTCGACCACGCGCGCGGCGGCCTTGCGCGGCGGCGTTTTGCTCGACCGTTTGTCCAATATTTCTGGCCGACGCGACCTGCATCCAACCTCCACCGATCTCGCCGAGCTGCTCCGCGATATCGGGGCCATGGCCTCGCCTTCCTTGCCAGATTTGACCGAATTGTCGCTGGATTGCGGCTCGGTAACGCGACCGGTCATTCTGGACAGCGGCTTTTTTCAAGACGCGCTGCTAAACCTAATTCTCAACGCCCGCGATGCCATCGGGCCGGGCGGTGGCGCGATCCGAGTGCGAGCCTCGGCTTTGCGCGACACTTGGCTTGAGTTGAAGGTCCGCGATACCGGCGCGGGGTTCTCGCCCGATGCGCTGATGCGGGGGCTGGAGCCGTTTTACACCACCAAGCGCAATGACGAAGGCTCGGGCCTTGGCCTGTCGATGGTCTATGATTTCGCCCAGCTTTCCGGCGGCTTGGTCAAGCTGGCCAATGGCGCAAGCGGCGGCGGGGTGGTGACCATGCGCTTGCCGCTGAAATATGGTCAGGAGCCGACCGTGCCGCGCTTGGTCTTGCTGGTCGAGGACAGCCCGGAAATTCGCACCAATGTACGCGAGATGCTGCGCGATCTTGGCCATAGCGTGTTGGAGGCCTCAAGCGCGGAAGAGGCCGAATCCCTCGCCCAAATCCCCGAGATCGACACGGTTTTGACCGATATCACCCTTAACGGCAGCAAAACCGGGCTTGATCTGGCCCGAGCGCTCAAACACGCACACAACCCGTCGCGGGTGTTTTTGATGACCTCGCGCGCAGCCAATGACGAAATCAGGCGCGCCGCAGAACAAGAATTCCCGCTGCTCAGCAAACCATTTTCAATCGCCGAGCTGACCGGATTTCTAGAGGCAGACCACATATCATGACCGACAAATCCCCCGCACATGTTCCCATGGTCGCCATACTCGATGACGAGCCGCAAATCCGGTTGATGCTGTCGGACGCCTTGCAAGATGCCGGATTTCGCACCGCCAGTTTCGGGCGCGCGACCGAGTTTGAGGCCGCCCTTGCCACCTTGTCACCCAGCATTTGTCTGGTGGATCTCGGCCTGCCTGACAAAGACGGGCTGGCGCTGGTGCATCGTTTGGCACTGGAAAGCGGCGCGGCGATCATCATCATTTCCGGGCGCGCGCAGGTGCAAGACAAGGTGACGGGGCTGGAGCTGGGGGCGGATGACTACATCATCAAACCGTTCGATCCCGCCGAGGTGGTCGCCCGCGCGCGCGCCTTATTGCGGCGCGGTCGAGCGGTGGAAATCAGCGCGCCCAACTCCGCCAAATTCGCCGGCTGGACTGCCCGGTTTGAGCGCTTCACGCTAGAGGCAGAGGATGGCGAAATAATCCCGTTCAGCCAAGCCGAGGGCGAGGTTTTACGTCTGTTCCTGAACGCCCCCAACCGACTGATCTCGCGCGCGCAGATGCAAGAGAGCCTTGGTGGTCTCGCAGGCGAGAGCTTTGATCGCGCGATGGATGTTCGGGTCTCAAGGCTGCGCACCAAACTGCGCGAAGACCCAAAAAACCCCAAACTTATCAAGACAATATACGGAGCTGGCTATATCTTCCTCGGGCAGGTGGACTGGTCCTGAGAAACCGTGATTTTGCGATTGAACGCGGCGGTATTTTCTTGCTAAAACCTTACTATGGACGCTTTCAGCATCGCATATTTCGGCCTTATCAGCGCCCTGCTCGCTTATGGCGCACCGTTTCTGCAAACCACATTCCGGCGCATCTTGTTCGGCCTCTGCACCGGCCTGATCGCCGCCGTTTTGATGCCGCTCGTGCGCGGCTATTTTTTCTAAGCGTAACCGGAAAATTTAGCACCAATTCATTCCGCCGCGAGCGAGCTGTCAACTTTCTCGACCTTGACGGCTGAAAACTTGAACTCGGGGATTTTGCCAACCGGATCAAGGGCTGCATTGGTCAGGATATTGGCGGCAGCCTCCACATAAGCGAACGGCAAAAACACCATATCCTCGGCCACCGCGCGGTCGGCCCGCGCCATGGTCACAATTGAGCCACGCTTGGTGGTGAGGCGGATCAACCCTCCCGGATCGACGCCCAGTGCGCGCAGCGTTTTGGGGTGAAGCGAGCAATTGGCCTCAGGCTCCACCGCATCCAGAACCCGCGAGCGCCGGGTCATTGAACCCGTGTGCCAATGCTCCAACTGCCGCCCCGTGGTCAGGATCATCGGGTATTGTTCATCCGGCACATCATCGGGGGCAATGATCGAAGCGGGGGTAAATTTCGCCCGCCCGTCAGGGCGCGGAAACCCATCGCCAAACACAATCGCCTGACCGGGATCAGTTGGTGAAAGCGACGGGTAGGTGACCGTCTCGCGCGTCAACCGCTCCCAAGTGATGTTGTCGAGCGACTTCATCGACAGCTTCATCTCGGCAAAAATCTCGGACGGGTGCGTGTAATTCCAGTCAAGGCCCAGCCGTTGCGCAAGCTCGGTGGTGATGCGCCAATCCTCGCGCGCCTCACCGGGAGGGCTGATCGCCTGACGCCCCATCTGCACCTGACGATTGGTGTTGGTGACCGTGCCACTCTTTTCCGCGAACGCGCTGGCGGGCAGAATTACATCGGCATAATTGGCGGTTTCGGTGAGGAAAATATCCTGCACAACCAGATGATCAAGGGCGGCCAGAGCGTTGCGCGCATGCTCCACATTGGGGTCAGACATGGCGGGATTTTCGCCCATAATATACATGCCACGAATATTTCCCGCATGAACATCGTCCATAATCTCAACCACGGTCAAGCCCTTTTCGGCGGAAAAATCCGTGTCAGAGCGCCAGATTTCGTTAAAGGCAGAGCGAATGTTATCATCCGTAACGCTTTGATAATCCGGTAAAAACATCGGGACCAGCCCCGCGTCAGAGGCCCCTTGCACATTGTTTTGGCCCCGGAGCGGATGCAGGCCCGTGCCCGGTCGCCCGACTTGGCCACACATCAGCGCCAGCGAGATCAGGCAGCGCGCATTATCGGTGCCGTGAATATGCTGGCTGACCCCCATGCCCCAGAAAATCATCCCGGCCTTGGCATTTGCAAATATACGCGCCACCTCGCGCAGTTCATCAGCCGAAATACCACAAATCTCGGCCATTTTTTCTGGCGTAAAATCAGCAAGATGAGCCTTTTGCGCCGCCCAGTTTTCGGTATAGGCCGCAATATATTGCTGGTCGTAAAGGTTTTCTTCAACAATTGCCTGCATGATCGCGTTTAACATCGACACGTCTGTACCGGGCCGGAACTTCAGCATGTTGGTGGCATAACGGCCCAGCGCCACACCGCGCGGGTCCATCACTATCAGTTTGCCACCGCGCTTGGTGAACTGTTTGAAATAGGTTGCCGCGACCGGATGGTTTTCGATCGGGTTACAGCCAATGACGATCGCCACATCGGCATTCTCGATCTGGTTGAAGGTGGCGGTGACCGCACCAGAACCAATATTCTCCATCAGCGCTGCCACGCTGGAGGCATGGCAAAGCCGTGTGCAGTGATCGACATTATTATGACCAAAACCCTGACGGATCAGCTTTTGAAATAGATAAGCCTCTTCATTGGTGCATTTGGCCGAGCCAAAACCGGCAACAGACCGCCCGCCTTTTTGGTCGCGCAGGCGAGCCAGACCAGAGGCGGCAACCTCCATCGCCTCCTCCCATGAGGCCTCGCGAAAATGGGTCAGCACATTACCGGGGTCCACATTCAGCCCCTTTGCGGGAGCATCATCGCGACGAATAAGTGGCTTGGTCAGTCGGTGTTCGTGGTGGATATAGTCAAAGCCGAACCGACCTTTGACGCAAAGGCGCTGCTCATTGGCCGGGCCGTCCAGCCCGTCCACATATTTGATGCGCCCATCCTTGATTTTCAGCGATATCTGGCAGCCCACGCCGCAAAACGGGCAAATACTGGCAACCTCGCGGTCAAAATCAGCGCTATCACCAACTTGTGCGGCATCAAGCACACTCGCGGGCATCAGCGCGCCGGTCGGGCAAGCCTGCACACATTCACCACACGCCACACAAGTTGACTGGCCCATCGGGTCATTCATGTCAAAAACGATCTGACTACCCGGTCCCCGCCCCGCCATGCCAATCACGTCATTCACCTGAACCTCGCGGCACGCTCGCACGCAAAGATTGCACTGAATGCAAGCGTCCAGATTAACCCGCATCGCCACATGACTGTCATCCAAAAGCGGCACCCGCGTAGTTTCAATCGGCGCGAATCGGCTACGGCTCAGGCCTTGCGCCGCCGCCATATCCCAAAACTGCGAGGATTTGTCGTGGGCCAGTTCCTGCGCCGGCTGGTCCGCCAACAACAACTCCATCACCATCTTTCGCGCGTTATCAGCGCGCGCGGATTGCGATTTGACCACCATCCCCGCGCTTGGTACTCGAATGCACGACGCCGCCAGCGTGCGCTCGCCATCAATCTCCACCATACAAGCGCGGCAATTGCCATCACTGCGATACCCCGGCTCGCCCGAGTGGCATAGATGGGGAATTTCAGTCCCCTCGCGCTTGGCCACTTCCCAAATGGTTTCGCCCGGTTGGGCCGTCACGGCTTTGTCGTCGAGCATAAAAGTAATCGGGTCCGGCATGGGAAAATCTCCGCTAGGGGCAGGCGTTACCTTCTTGCTTAAACCACAGTTAACAGCGCCGCAAATCAGATAACCGACATTCAGGTGAGAGATTGCGCCAGCTAGGCCTTTGCCCGCAGACAGCGTTTGCCGATTGGCAAGCCCCGCAGCCGACGCTAGACCAAGGGCAGTTGAAAGGAAAAACAATGCAGCCACATCTTTGGATCCGCGCCGAGCAACGAGACAGCGAGCAGCGTGTCGGCATAACCCCCGATGGCGTCGCGCGCCTGATGACAGCGGGGTTTCGTGTCAGCGTCGAGCGCTCAACCTGTCGCGCCATTCCGATCGACGGCTTTGCGGCGACGGGTTGCGCCATCGTTGACGAAAATAGCTGGCCCGACGCCCCCCGTGACGCGGTAATTTTCGGGCTGAAGGAACTGCCAGATGACAGCACCCCCCTGCCCCACCGCCACATCATGTTTGGCCATGCCTACAAAGGCCAAACTGACGGGCCAAGCCTGTTGGCACGGTTTCGCGCCGGTGGTGGAACGCTTTATGATCTGGAATATCTCGCGGACGAAGACGGTCGCCGGGTCGCAGCATTTGGCTATTGGGCAGGGTTCGCCGGGGCCGCTGTCGGGCTGAAGGTCTGGGCCGCGCAACAGGCAGGAGACATCACAGGACCCGCCAAAATTCACCCCTATCCGGGCAAAGATGCCCTGCTCGCGGACCTGAAAACCGACCTGTCGGCGGCTCTCGCCAACGGGGCGGCGCAGCCAAATGCGATCATCGTCGGGGCCTTGGGGCGTGTCGGTCACGGGGCGGGCGATTTATTGGAGGCGATGGGCCTCAACGTCACCCGCTGGGACATGGCCGAAACCCAAAAAGGCGGGCCATTTCCCGAGATTCTCGATCATTCTATTTTCGTGAATTGCGTGTTGGCGGGCAAGAATATTCCGATTTTCGTACCCAAATCCGCTCTGACTGCCCCCCGCCGCCTAACGGTGATCGCCGATGTTTCTTGTGACCCGACCAGCCCGTTCAATCCGGTGCCGATCTATGATCATGCGACCACATTTGACGATCCCGTAATTCGCGCGACATCGGGCAAACCACCGCTTGATATTACCGCAATCGACAATCTGCCGTCGATGCTGCCGGTGGAAGCAAGCGAGGACTACGCCGCCCAATTACTGCCTTCGCTGTTGATGCTAGAACAGATCGACAGCGGCGTTTGGGGCCGCGCTCGCGCGGTTTTTGACAGGCACGCAGGTGGTCTTGCGTGAAATTCAACAGCATCATTTTTGACTGGGACGGAACACTTTGCCAGACGCTTGGCCTCTGGGTCGAGGGCTATCGCCAAGGGTTAAACCAATTGGGAATTTCTCTACAAGACGATGATATCGTTCAGGATTTCCTCCACGACCACGCCCAACTCGAGGCGCGCTACCCGAGCCTGAGATATGATAACCTGCTGACCTTGGCGCAGGAGTTCGTGTTCCAAAATATCGCAACTTCACAGCTTTACGACGGAGTTATGGCCAGCCTTGACCATTTGGCCAATCTAGGCGTAAAAACCGCCCTTGTTTCCACCAGCCCGCGCCATGTGTTGCTGGCAGGGGTGCGCGCGCATGGGCTGGAGCATCGCTTTTCTTTCATCCTAGCCGGGGATGAGGTCGCGCGAATCAAGCCCGATCCCGAACCTTTTCAAACCGCGCTCCGCGCCATCAATTCCGACCCGTCCGACACCCTGATTATAGGTGATAATCGCAGCGACATCCTCGCCGGACGGGCTGCTGGAACCAAGACCTGCCTATTTGCGCCGCACGAAAATCAGACCTATCATGACTTTGACGATTTGCGACGCTCAGGCGCTGATTTCGAAATTGATCACTTGCAAAAACTTCAACCCCTGAACGGGAGAGAACATGCCTAAAATTCATTGGATCGGCACCGGCCTTTCGGCCATTCCGGGGCTTAGACGGCTGATTAAAAACGGCCATGACGTGGTGGTTTGGAACCGAACCCCCGACAAGGCCCGCGCCAGCGTTGGCGATCTGACCGACGACATTCGCGCCTTCTCGATGGAGGCGATCAGCGAGGCGACGGCCAAAGGCGACGTGCTGATATCGATGCTGCCCGGCGACTGGCATGTGCCGCTGGCCGAGTTGTGTCTGGACAAAGGCGCGCATTTCGTTTGCTCCAGCTACATCGCGCCGCAGATGCGCGCGCTTGACGACCGGGCGCGCGAGTTGGGCCTGAGCTTGGTCAACGAGGTCGGTCTGGACCCCGGAATTGACCATGTGATGGCCCATTGGCTGGTCGCCGATTATCGCGCAAGCGAGGGGTATGACGCCAGCAGCGAGCTTTCGTTTATCTCGTATTGTGGCGGAGTGCCGAAATTTGAAAACCCGTTTCGCTACAAGTTTTCGTGGTCCCCTCTTGGGGTTCTGAAAGCACTTCGCTCGCCCTCACGCTCAATTTCAAACTTCAAAGAACAACATGTGGCCCGTCCGTGGGGCGCCATTTCGACCTATCAAGCGCCGCTGGAGCAGGCGGAAAGTTTCGAGGTTTATCCCAACCGCGACTCCCTCCCGTTCATGGCCGATTACGGCTTTGATCCGGCGTGGCCCGTGCGCCAGTTCGTGCGCGGCACGTTGCGCCTTAACGGCTGGGCGGCGGCTTGGGCCGATGTGTTCAAAGAGGTGGAGAGCCTGAGCGGCCCTGAGGGAGACGCGCGTTTGGCGCAGATGTCCGACCAGTTTTGGGCCGATCATGCCTATGATACCAACGAGCCTGATCGCGTGGTTTTATGCGTGTCTTTGAAGGCGGAAAAGGACGGCAAACCGGCCTATCACAAGACCTATGTGATGGACGCGTTTGGCAACGAGGCTGGCACGGCGATGGCGCAACTTGTGTCAATTCCGGTGTCGCTGGCCATTGAGTCCGTGTTGGAAGGCGAGATCGCGCCGGGCGTAAGTGCGGCCCCAAGTGAGCCAAAACTGGTGGCAAGATGGATGGAGAAGGTCGGCGAAATCGCGCAATATTTGGCGGTGGTCGAGGGCTAAAAACTGCATCTCTACATCGCCCACCCCATTGTGTTTTTTGCCAATAAAACATTGGCGATGATGATTGGGCTCATGTGCACATCCTGATCAGAAAGATCAACGATTGATGCAATCTGTACATTGGAGCGGGCAGAGTTGTCCCCTCAAGGCATGGCTTTGATGGAGGAAGGCGCTGTCGCCGCGATTCAGGCCGAAAGCGAGCGTATCGGCATCGACATCAAGACCGGCGTTTCAGTCAAGGGTGTGTCGCAGGTCGATGGCAAGCTGAGGGTCAGCTATGAACATGACGGCAAATCGCAAAGCGTTGAGGCCTCCTGCGTTGTCAACGGCGCCGGGCGGATTGCCAATGTTGAAACGCTTGATCTGGATGCCGGTAACGTAGCCCATGACCGCATCGCGATCAAAACCGATGAATTTCTGCGCTCGGTCTCAAACCCGTCGGTCTGGGTTTGCGGCGATGCGCTGGTCACGTCCCCGCAACTGTCCCCGGTTGCGACCTATGAAGGGCGTATCGTCGGGCAGAATATCGTTGAGGGTGTCTCTGTCACGCCGGATTATTCGGTTCTGCCCAGCTGCGTATTCACGGTGCCCGCGTTGGCCTCGGTCGGGCTGAGCGAAGCTGAGGCGCGGAAACGAAACCTGAAGGTCAAAGTAACGGTCAGTGATATGACCGGGTGGTTTTCAGGCAAGGCCTATGCTGAATCCGTGGCCTGGGCAAAGGTGATTGTCGATGAGGACAGCGATCAGATCATCGGCGCGCATATGGTTGGACATAACGGCGAAGACCTGATCCATATTTTTGCACTGGCCATGCGCCACAAAATTTCCGCACGCGCCCTCAAGGCAGACCAATTCGCCTTTCCGACGTTTTCCTATGATTTGAAAAGCCTGTTCTGAAGATGTCGCAAAACAGGAGAACCTGAAACCATTGAACGTTATGTCTGATGGTGTTGCCCAAATGATTACTGTTTTAGGGAACTCAAGGACCCTGATGCTTTGACTCAACTACAGGATGGGGTCAAATTTGCCTACTGACCTCTACAGCCCGCGCGCCGCTGCCGCTAAATTATTTTCGGGAATCTTGTAATAATGTTCGGTGCCAAGCGTCTTTGTTCTACCGGTGCCGCAAGGCAGCACCGGGCCGGGCAACTTGCCCTATTCTCACAGGCGAAGGACTTGACATGCAATGGATTTCTGAATATTGGCCGGCCGCGCTACTGATCGGCGGGGTCGTGCTCTATCTCATGTTGCGCGGACGTGGAGGTCGTGGCGGTGGTCATGGCGGTGGCGGGCATGGCGGCGGACTGGGCGGAGGCGGTCACGGTGGTGGATTAGGGCGTGGATTAGGCGGCGGTCACGGCGGCGGGCTTGGCGGAGGCCATGGTGGCGGGCATGGCGGCGGA
>JAADIJ010000131.1 GCA_013151335.1 Alphaproteobacteria bacterium
CATTGGGCGGGCCGGCGACAAGACTGAAGCTGACATTATTACCGCCTAAAACCAGTTGCTTGTCGGGGTTTCGCGCGGTCAGCGTAAAGCTCCCGGGGGCTGTCTTGAGCGCTTGATTAACGAGGTCTTCGTCGATGCGGATGTTCTTGCTATTCGCATCTACAAGCGCACCCGCTTGCTTGAATATCTCGACAACATTGTCGCCCATTACGCGAATGCCTGCCTCGGAGAGCACGCGCATCGATGTCGCGTGCAGCTGCTCCATCTGCTCGGGGTTCAGCAATTCAACCGGGGGAAAGGTATTTTCGACCGACTGCCAAGGCAGTTGGCTTATACCTTTCGCTGTACGGGATGCCTTGGAACCCCGTCCTCCACTTCGCCGTGGGCGCGCCATGCATATGCTCCTAATCTCAGGCTACATATGCTTGCAGCCTAATTCGAGATTAGCATTGACCTCGCCAACATATGTCCTGATAATAGACATATGTGACCGGAAATCAGCCGCTATCGAGACGCCGTTGAAAGTAGAACCAGACATAGATGACCGTAAATACACCATAGGGTTATTGCTTGTTGAACGGTTCCCGCTGCTCGCACTCTCTGCCTTATCCGTAGCTCTGGACGGGGCGAATTATTGCTCGGGTCGGATCCTTTACGACATTACAATTTTCACCAGAGATGGTGCCGCTTTATTGTCCAGTTGCGGGACACTGATCCAGCCGAATAAATCCATCACCTCGCGCAAGCCTCTGGATGTGTTATTTGTCTGCTCCGGGTTGGACCCGGCTGCCACCTGTTCGCCTGAAGTCCTTGCTTACCTGCGCCACCATGCCAGACACGGGGCCATTCTTGGTGGGTTGAGTTCCGGCGCGTATATCCTTGCCCAAGCGGGGTTGCTTGAAGATCGGCGGGTCACAATTCACCGCGATCACACGGCTAAATTTACCGCCGCGTTTCCCGATGTCACCCTATCCAACACATTTATTGAAATTGACAATGACCGGCTGACCAGTTCGGGCGGGGTGGCATCGCTCGATCTGGCAATTCACATGATCACACGGGATTTCGGCCCTGCACTGGCGACCGAAGTCTCCCACCATTTTCAGTTGGGCCGTATCCGGTCGCAATCGGAGGGACAGGAGTCGATGGAGCTCTATTCCCAAACCAACCGGTCCTGGGTTGTGGTGGATGCACTTCGTTATTTGCGCGCTCTGAAATCTCTGGCTATTTCACCGTCCGAACTTGCCGAGCAGGTCGGTATATCCCAACGCCAGCTGACCCGCGTGTTTCAAAACGAGTTGGGCATGACGCCGAAACGATACATCACCGAATTGCGCTTGATACACGCGCGCGAGCTTGTGCGAACAACCACCATGACCATCGCCGATATCGCAACAAGCAGCGGGTTTTCGTCCCACTCCAGTTTTTATAAAAGCTACCAAGATTTCTTTGGCAAATCACCGGCCATGAATCGCGCGGTGAATTTCCAAATCAGGGAGGCCCGAACATAGACGGGTCTGCCGCGTTATTTCAAACCGATCAAAACCGCTGATCCCGTGAGCGCATGCAGAAACGATGTGGCCGAGCTGCTGGCGCAAAGAAGCAGGAACCTGTCTTCTCGCTGGCGCAAAACAATGCTGTTCAGATGCTCAATAGATGTGCGCGCAAATGCTCCGATCGGAAATACATCCGGGTGCAAATCAATCGGGCATAGCCGCTCGAGGATCGCGTATGCCAACGTGCCGGAAAGCTCCAGGGCCACCCAGTTGTCGGACTGATCCGTGGTATATCCGGCCCCGTCCAGTTTGGCCGCCAGACGGTCATAAGACATCCCGCCTGAATTTATCACCAAGAAGCTGTCCATCCCAAGACACAGCAAGCGCAGGTCGCCATTTTCGGCCACAGCAGAGCTGCCCGGCGCGGGGAGCGTGCAGCCAAGACCGGATTGAACCGCCTTGGCAAGCGCCGCGCGCCCGTTCAGGGGCTGGGCGATGGAGATCAGCGAAAGGTCTGTGACCTCCTCGACCATTGCGCCACCATAATCATGTGAAAACCCGCCCAAAAACGGTTCTGCCCTTAGGTTGAACTCAGCCACGTTGCCGCCCTCCCTCGGGATCAATGAAATGCGGGGATACGATCTCGACCGCAATATTTCCACCGCGCGCGGGGCTATAGGCCGTCACCACTTCGCCCATGCGCACATGTCCGCGCCTGATAAACCCAAGCCCGATCGAGTGGCCAAGGGTCGGCGAAAACGCCACGGAGGACATCCAGCCCTCGTCGTTTTCTGTGTTTGCCTCTTGCCCTTGCGCAATGAAATGCGCCCCCGCCACCAAAGGTTTGCTGCGCTCGACAGGCCGAAACCCAACAAGGCGCATCGCATCTTCGTGGGTCAGTTCCGCACGTTCAGAAAGGGTTTTGCCAATATAATCTTTCTTTTTGGACATAAACCCGCCCAGCCCCAGATCGAGCGCCGTGGTCTGTCCATTCAGCTCATTGCCCGCCGCGTGGCCCTTTTCAATGCGCATCACACCCAACGCTTCGGTGCCGTAGGCCACGGCATCAAATTTTGCACCCGCTTCCATCAATCCTTGCATCATTGAGTTGCCCAACCGCGCTGGCACCGCGATCTCATAGGCCATCTCGCCGGAAAACGAGATGCGAAACAGCCGCGCCTTGGTGCCGCCAAACACAGTGGTTTCAGCGCAGGCCATAAACGGGAAGGCCTCATTGGACATGTCCAGCCCGTCCACCACCTTTTGCACCAACTTGCGGGAATTTGGCCCCGCGATTGCAAATTGTGCCCAGCCATCGGTGACGGAAATCAGATGCACATCGAGGCCGGGAAACAGACATTGGCGGGCAAATTCTAACCGCTGAAACACCAGTCCGGCATTGGCAGTGGTGGTGGTCATCACATAGTGATTTTCTCCCAGCCGCGCGGTGGTGCCATCATCGTAGGCGATGCCATCCTCGCGCAGCATCAAGCCATAGCGGACACGGCCCACAGGGAGTTTCAGGAAGGCGTTAGTGTAAACACGGTTCAGAAATTGCGCCGCATCGCGCCCCTGAATGTCGATCTTGCCGAGTGTAGTCACATCACAAATACCGACGGAATTGCGGGTCATCGTGACCTCGCGATCCACGCTGTTACGCCAGCCTTTTTCGCCCGCTCGCGCATACCATTGCGCGCGCAGCCAATTGCCAACCTCAACGAAACTCGCCCCGTTTTGCTTGGCCCATTTGTGACTTGGCGTTAAGCGATAGGGGCGGAAATCCTTGCCTCGCGACCGCCCCGCCAGCGCCCCGATGGGCACCGGCGTATAGGGCGGGCGAAAGATCGTGGTGCCGGTTTCAGGGATGGTTTTGCCGGTACATTCGGCCATGATCGCCAGTGCGGGAATATTTGCGGTTTTGCCTTGATCGGTGGCCATGCCAAGGGTGGTATAGCGCTTCAGATGCTCGACCGATCTGAAACCCTCCGCATAGGCCAGCTTCACGTCCTTGACTGTCACATCATTCTGGAAATCCAGCCAAGCGCGCTTGCGGCTCTCGCCCACATACCAAAAGGCCGACACGCCGCTGGCCTCGTTGTCGGCGACGGGGGCTGAATGGCGGGCAGCTGTAAAGCCAAGGTCGCTAACGGTTCCTTCGGCGATCTGATGCCCAGACCTAAGCGCTTCTCCCAAGGTCAGCAAACCATTCGCGGTTCCGACAACTGCCATGTTTGCGGGCAAATTCTGTCCGGGCACAAAGGCGGCAATGTCACTTTGCCATTCAGGGCGGCCGCGCTGGTGACAGGTCAGATGCACATTCGGGCTCCAGCCCCCCGACACCGCCAGACAATCGGTTTTGATCTTTTGACCGTTGGCAAGCGTGCAGGTGCTAATCCCTTTGCGCCCTGCCGTATCGACAACGCGCCCGCCCATCACGATTTCAGCATCCGGCAACGACGTCAGCGGCGCGATATCGCGGCTGTCCACAATGGCCGAAATGCGCACTCCCTTTTGAGCCAGATCCGTTGCTGTGCGCCAGCCGTCATCATTGTTGGTAAACACCGTCACTTGCTTACCCGGTGCCACGCCAAAACGGTTTACATAAGTGCGCACAGCCCCCGCCAGCATGATGCCGGGACGGTCGTTATTGCCAAAAGCAATGGGCCGCTCAATAGAGCCAGCCGCCAGGATGGAGCGTTTGGCCGTGACCCGCCACAAGATTTGGCGCGGATGTCCGGCACTTTGTGCCAGATGATCGGTGCGCCGCTCCAACGCTCCGAACACCCCATGATCATACGCTCCCCAAATCGTGGTGCGCGCCATGATCCGCACGTTTGGCAAGGAGGCAAGCTCGGCTAAAGCCCGCGCGGCCCAGTCGCCTCCCGGCTGTCCATCCACCACAAATGTTTCGCTGTTCAGCCGACCCCCAAGCACGAAATCCTCGTCCGCAAGGATCACCCGCACGCCCGCGCGCCCGGCACTCAGGGCCGCCGACAATCCCGCCGGGCCCGCGCCGATGATCAGGATATCACAGTGCAAAAATCCCTTGTCGTAAACATCCGGGTCTTCGCGCATGGACAGACTTCCCAGACCGGCAGACTTGCGAATGATCGGCTCATAAAGCTTCTCCCAAAACGCCTTTGGCCACATGAATGTCTTGTAATAAAACCCCGCAGACAGGAAGGGCGACATCAGGTCCACCGCCGCCATCAGATCAAAATCAAGCGAGCCGATATGGTTCTGGCTGGTGGCCTCCAACCCGTCGAAAAGTTGTGCAACCGTGGCGCGGGTGTTGGGTTCCTGAAAGGCCCCGCTGCGCAACTGCACCAGCGCGTTTGGTTCCTCCGATCCGGCGGTGAATATCCCGCGCGGGCGGTGGTATTTGAAGCTGCGCCCCACCAGCCGCTGCCCGTTTGCCAGCAGGGCCGAGGCCAGCGTGTCGCCCTGATGCCCGTGAAATACCCGCCCGTTAAAGCGGAACTCCAGCTTTTGCGAGCGATCAATCAGCCCACCTTTAATCCGGTTTATCTGGCTCATCGGTCTCTCCCCAGCCGCAACGCCACATCGCGGGCCAGTTCCACTTTTGTAATCTCGTGGGTAAGCGTATTGCGGCTCACCACCAGCCACGCGCGATCACCCTGTTCGTGATACCAAAGTTCGTTGTGCTCCCCCGCGGGATTGTCGCGCAAATACAGATATTCATAAAACCCGTCAGCGGCATCCGGCGCGGCTGGATCAGGCCGATTTATCAGCGTAGCATCGCCAAGATAGGTAAACTCGGCTGCATCGCGCGGGCCTAAAAGGGGGTGATCAATAATCATACGCGTGCCCTCAATGCAGGTTCGGTTGGGCGCCCTGGCCCTTTTCATCGATCAGATAACCGCGCTTGAACCGGTCAAGCCGGAACGCGGTGGCATGCGGATGCGGAACATCTCGCGCCAGCAAATGGGCATAGCACATGCCAGAAGCCGGTGTGGCCTTGAACCCGCCATAGCACCAGCCGCCATTGAAATAGAGGCCGCTAATATGGGTCTTGTCGATAAAGGGTGAACCATCCATCGACATATCCATCAGCCCGCCCCACGAGCGCAGCAATCGCGCGCGCCCGATCATCGGCATGATCGCCATGCCGCCCTCGGCCACGTCCTCGACTACCGGCAGATTGCCGCGCTGCGCATAGGTGTTGTAGCCGTCAATATTGCCGCCAAACACCAGCCCGCCCTTGTCAGACTGGCTGACATAGAAATGCCCGACGCCAAAGGTGATGACCCCCGGCAAAACCGGCTTTAGCCCCTCGGTGACAAAGGCCTGCAAAACGTGACTTTCAATTGGCAGGCGGATACCGGCCTTGGCCATAACCCGGCTTGATGAGCCCGCCACGCACACAGCCACTTTCCCGGCTTTGATCGCGCCTTTGGTGGTTTGAACGCCGGTGCAAACTCCGTCTTTGATGTCAAACCCGGTCACCTCGCAATTTTGGATGATATCCACCCCGCGCAGATCGGCCCCGCGCGCATAGCCCCACGCCACCGCATCATGGCGCACGGTGCCACCCCGGCGCTGAAACAGCCCGCCCTTGATGGGGAAGCGCGCATTGTCAAAGTCGAGAAACGGCAACTCGCGGCGCAAATCCTCGGCGCTGGCCAGTTCGGCATCGGCGCCGGAAAGCATCATCGCGTTGGCGCGCCGCACAAAGGCATCGCGCTGGCTATCTGAATGAAACAGGTTCAAAATAGAACGCTGGCTGACCATGGCGTTATAGTTGAAATCTTGTTCCAGATTTTCCCACAGCTTCATCGACATTTCATAAAATGGCTGATTTCCCGGCAACAGATAATTGGACCGCACGATCGTGGTATTTCGGCCAATATTTCCCGACCCGATCCAGCCCTTTTCCAACACGGCAATGCTCTGAATGCCAAATTCCTTAGCCAGATAATAGGCGGTTGCCAAGCCATGCCCACCCCCACCAATGATGATGACATTATATTGCGGCTTTGGGTCCGGTTCCCGCCAGACTGGCTTCCAGCCCTTGTTGCCGGTCAGACCTTGGGTGAATACTTTGAGGGCCGAATAGCGCATGAACTAGTCCCGATTGTTGTCTTGATACTCTTGCCCTCTCGTCCCCGTTTGACTTTCATATAACAGACACTTATTTCTATATTATGGCCAATAGTAATAAAAATCCCAAACCCCGCCGCGTTGGCGTGCTGCCTTTGCCCGGATTTGCCCTCATGTCCTATGCCTGTGTTGTCGAGCCACTTCGGGCCGCAAACCTGCTAGGTGAAAAAACGCTCTACGAAATCGTGAATATCTCGACAGATACCAGCGCCCCCCGCAGTTCCGGAGCCGCTCTGATCACCGCTCAAGCGCATATCGGGGATACGTTGCATTTGGACGACCTGTTCGTCATTGCGGGCGGACACCCCGAGACCTTTGCCGACAAAAATGTGCTGGGTTGGATCGCACAAATGGCGCGCAAGGTCACGTTGCTTGGTGGTGTATCCGCCGGGCCGGTCATTCTGGCCAAAGCCGGGGTGATGGCGGGGCGGCGCATGACCGTTCATTGGGAACACGCCGCGGCCCTTGCCGAAATCTCACCCGATCTGGCGATTGAGCACTCGCTCTATGTGATCGATCGCGACCGCGTAACCTGTGCGGGCGGCACGGCACCGCTTGACCTCATGCATGCCCTGATCGCCGCGCAACACAGCACCGCCTTTGCCCGCAAAGTCAGCGACTGGTTCATGCACACCGAGATCCGGCCCGCAGGTGGCCAACAGCGGGCTGGATTGGTTGAACGGGTCGACACCACCAATCCGGCTATTCTGGACGCCGTGGAAGTCATGGAAAACCATGTGGCCGACGTGCTGACCCTGCCACAACTGGCACATATTTCCGGCGTTAGTCCCCGTCAGCTCAACCGGCTTTTCACCGAGAAACTTGGCCTGCCGACCATACGGTATTACCGCGTACTCAGACTTGTGCGGGCCCAAAACCTGTTACGAAATTCATCCATGCAGATCACCGAAATTGCACTTGCAACGGGTTTTGCCAGCTCCGCGCATTTCTCCAGCGCCTACGCCAGACATTTCCAAGTGGCGCCATCACTTGATCGCTTGAGGTCCAAGTCATTGATTTAGAGTTAAATGGTAGCGGGAGAGGGACTTGAACCCCCGACACGCGGATTATGATTCCGCTGCTCTAACCACCTGAGCTACCCCGCCAAACCGACTGTGGACTTAAGGGAGTCGGCTTTCAGGGTCAAGGGGGAATGGCGCGGGAATAATTGTGGCGTAGCCGTGGTGTAAAGTTGGGTGATCATGGTATCGGTTTCGTATTGCAGAGCTGTTGCTGCTGCACAGATTGCCCGACAACGGGGATGACTATTTTTGTTGCGCATCAGTCACATTGCATCATGCTTTGGCCGCCGCCAAGGTTGACCGATGTGCAGTTGCGGCCGTTGAGCTGGCCTGTGGTCATGCCGTCCATGCGCTTGCCGCCTCCGGTTTTGACTGCGGGTTGATAGCCGGTGGTTACGCCAGCCGAAAACATCCAGACGCCGAGCAGGGCGATGCCGATGACGGCGGCGAAAGACGGGATTTTATCTTGGGTAGTCAGGGTCTTGAGGCTGAAAAGATAGATCAGCGGCCCCGCGAACAAAAAGCCCATCCTTTGGCCCAAAATCAGGATCACCACGATGACGCCCAACGACAGCCCAACGGCGATGATCAGGGTCTCGGCCTTGAGATCCTTCTTGGACTTTTCCGAGGTTGATGCCTTGATCGTCTGGTCTGTTTCGTTGCTCATATTAAAAATGCCCCGCGAATGCCCCGTGGTCGTTTTGATGCAAAGGCCCAGCCTATGCGAGCTTGCGCATAAAAGCCAAGCTGAAATTCCGGCCCAAAAATATCTGGATTTTTTGCCCGCGCGCGCGTAACATGCTGTGGTCGGTCGCTGACAATCTTGGCGGCTATTCGGCGTGCTTGGCGCGCGCGACCACATTTCCCCTTCACATCTCCGCGCAAACGTCCTACATAGCTGCCGTTCAGGTCGTTCCAGCATTGGTATGGCCCGAATGATTCGTCCAAGACGGTTGGTTGTCCCTTTATATAGGGGTGTTAATTCCGGCCTGAGGCGGGAATGGAACAATACTTTCCTGAGCAAACCGCTCGGGGGCGAGATTGCGAAGGACCCGTAAGGACCCGACTGTCGGGCACTTGTCCCGGCAAAATACGAGCCGGAGGGTCAAACCTCCTTAATTTTTGGAGTATAACTGTGGATAGAGCCCAAAAAGAAGCAGTGGTCAGTGAACTTGGCCAAATCTTCGCGGACTCTGGCGTGATTGTCGTTGCACATTACGCAGGCCTTACAGTTGCAGAGATGCAGAATTTCCGGGGTCGCATGCGCGAAGCCGGGGGTGCGGTACGCGTCGCCAAAAACAAGCTCGCAAAGATCGCTCTGACGGGCACCCAATGCGAAAGCATCTCGGGTTTGCTTAACGGAATGACCGTTCTCGCCTATTCTCAAGACCCGGTGGCGGCCGCGAAAGTGGCTCAAGCCTATGCCAAGGACAATGACAAGCTTGTCATTCTTGGGGGTGCTATGGGTGAAAACGCTCTGGATCCGGCCGGTGTTAAAGCCTTGGCCGCTATGCCTTCACGGGACGAGCTTATTGCTTCGATCGTGGGTTGCATCGCTGCTCCTGCTTCCAACATCGCTGGTGCGATTGGCGCGCCTGCCTCGAACATTGCTTCGATCCTCTCAACACTCGAGGATCGGGCCGAGGCGGCTTAGTGGAACTGCAATTCGTAGGGCGTGTGGGTGAACACCGAACACGCGCTGGAACAGAACAAAAACTGAAACGGAAAAAAGCAAATGGCTGATCTGAAAAAACTTGCTGAAGAGATCGTGGGTCTGACCCTTCTCGAAGCACAAGAACTGAAAACAATCCTCAAAGACGAGTATGACATCGAACCGGCTGCCGGTGGCGCTGTTGTCATGGCTGGCCCTGCCGATGGTGGCGAAGCTGTTGAGGAAAAAGACGAATTCGACGTGATCCTCAAAGCTCCTGGCGACAAGAAAATTGGCGTCATCAAAGAGGTTCGCGCGATCACTGGTCTTGGCCTCAAAGACGCCAAAGATCTGGTCGATGCAGGCGGCAAAGCCGTCAAAGAAGGCGTTTCCAAAGCGGAAGCCGAAGAAATCAAAGCCAAGCTCGAAGCAGCTGGTGCCGAGGTTGAACTCAAGTAATCCTTACGGGTTACGCGCCTGAAATGGCGCAGTGATAGCGGCTGGACCTGTGAAATACGGGTCCGGCCTAACCTGTCTTTCAAGGGGCCTTCTCTGGTTGAGGGTCTCGCAGGTCAAGACCTCTTGAAAGGCGCGGTTAAAGGTTCGGGTGTGCGATCTGGGATGTCGCGCAAGAATAGAACCGAGACCCCCTAGGTGAGCCACGCAAAGCCGAAGTCCCGGCGGTTTTGCAACGCGAACACAAAAAAGGTGACGACGAGCATGCCTCAGACCCATTCAGGCCACAAACGCATCCGCAAATTTTATGGCAAAATCCGCGAAGTTCTGGATATGCCGAACCTCATTCAGGTTCAAAAAAGCAGCTATGAGCTGTTTTTGAAATCCGGTGATCAGCCCCAGCCGCTTGACGGCGAGGGCATCAAAGGCGTGTTCCAGTCGGTTTTCCCGATCAAGGATTTCAACGAGACCGCCATTCTGGAATTCGTGAAATACGATCTGGAAAAGCCGAAATATGACGTTGAGGAATGTCAGCAACGCGACATGACCTATAGCGCGCCGCTTAAGGTGACCCTGCGTCTGATCGTATTTGATGTGGATGAGGATACAGGTGCGCGCACCGTCAAAGACATCAAGGAACAAGACGTTTTCATGGGCGATATGCCCCTGATGACCCCGAACGGTACTTTCGTGGTTAACGGCACCGAGCGGGTGATCGTCAGCCAAATGCACCGTTCCCCCGGCGTGTTTTTTGACCACGACAAGGGCAAAACCCATTCCAGCGGCAAATTGCTGTTCACCAGCCGGATTATTCCCTATCGCGGCTCGTGGCTCGACTTTGAGTTTGACGCCAAGGATATCATTTTCGCGCGCATCGACCGCCGCCGCAAATTGCCGGTGACCACCCTGCTTTATGCCCTGGGCATGACACAGGAAAGTATCTGCGACGCTTATTACAATACGGTTAATTTCAAGCTCAATAAGAAAAAGAAAGCGTGGTCGACCCCGTTTTTTGCCGAGCGTATTCGTGGCACCAAGCCGCTTTATGACATCGTTGATGCTAAATCCGGCGAAGTGATTGCCGAAGCTGGCAAAAAAGTAACCCCGCGCTCGGTCAAGAAGCTGATCGACGAGGGCAACGTCAAAAACATTCTCGTGCCTTACGATCAAATCCTTGGCCGGTTCTCCGCCAAAGATATCATCAACGAGGAAACTGGCGAGATTTGGGTCGAAGCTGGCGACGAGATCACGCTGGAATACGACAAAAAAGGCGAAGAGATCATCGGCGGCACCCTGCAAACGCTGCTTGATAATGGTGTGACCGATATTCCGACGCTGGACATCGACAACATCAATGTCGGCCCTTACATCCGCAACACGCTGGCGATTGACAAGAACCTCAACCGCGACACCGCCCTGATGGATATCTATCGGGTGATGCGTCCGGGCGAGCCGCCTACCGTGGACGCCGCAAGCGCGCTTTTCGACACGCTGTTCTTTGACAGCGAGCGCTATGACCTTTCGGCAGTTGGCCGGGTCAAGATGAACATGCGTCTGGCTCTTGATGCACCTGACACCCTGCGGATTTTGCGCAACGCCGATATCGTCGCCGTTGTCAAAGCGCTGGCCGATCTTCGTGACGGCAAGGGTGGGGTTGACGATATCGACCACCTTGGAAATCGCCGGGTGCGCTCGGTTGGTGAGTTGATGGAGAACCAGTACCGCGTTGGTTTGCTGCGCATGGAGCGCGCGATCCGCGAGCGTATGTCCAGCGTCGAGATCGACGCGATCATGCCCCAAGACCTGATCAACGCCAAACCGGCAGCGGCTGCGGTGCGTGAATTCTTTGGCTCGTCCCAGCTTTCGCAATTCATGGACCAGACCAATCCGCTGTCAGAGGTGACCCATAAACGTCGCCTGTCAGCGCTTGGGCCGGGTGGTTTGACCCGCGAGCGTGCCGGCTTTGAGGTGCGCGACGTGCATCCAACCCACTATGGTCGCATGTGTCCGATTGAAACGCCCGAGGGGCCGAATATTGGCCTGATCAACTCGCTCGCCTCATATGCGCGCGTCAATCGCTATGGCTTTATCGAGACCCCTTATCGCAAGGTGATTAACAGTCAGGTGACCGACGAAGTTCAATACATGTCGGCAACCGAAGAGATGCGGCACACGGTGGCGCAGGCCAACGCGCAGCTTGATGCCGATGGTCGGTTCGTTAACGATCTGGCATCCTCGCGTAAATCTGGCGAGTATGTGCTGACGCCGCCCGAGAATATCGATTATATTGACGTCTCTCCCAAACAGTTGGTGTCGGTCGCGGCCTCGCTCATTCCGTTCTTGGAAAACGACGACGCCAACCGCGCGCTTATGGGTTCCAACATGATGCGCCAAGCGGTGCCGCTGTTGAAATCCGAGGCCCCTTATGTGGGCACGGGGATTGAAAGCATTGTCGCTCGGGATTCCGGTGCGGCGATCATGGCCCATCGCGGCGGGGTGGTCGATCAGGTGGACGCGATGCGCATCGTGGTGCGCGTAACCGATGATCTCGACCCCAGCGATCCGGGTGTTGATATTTACCGTTTGCGCAAATTCCAGCGCTCCAACCAGAACACCTGCATCAATCAGCGTCCGCTGGTTAAAGTGGGCGATCGGGTGGTCAAGGGCGAGGTGGTGGCCGATGGCCCATCAACCGATCTTGGCGAATTGGCGCTGGGTAAAAACGTGCTGGTCGCGTTTATGCCGTGGAATGGCTATAACTACGAGGACTCGATCCTGATTTCGGAGCGTATCGTCAAGGACGACGTGTTTACCTCCGTGCATATCGAGGAGTTCGAGGTTGCCGCGCGCGACACCAAGCTCGGCCCAGAGGAGATCACTCGCGATATTCCCAATGTGGGCGAAGAAGCTCTGCGCAATCTTGACGAAGCCGGTATTGTTTATATCGGTGCCGAGGTTGGCCCTGCGGACATTCTGGTTGGTAAAATCACCCCAAAAGGCGAAAGCCCGATGACGCCGGAAGAAAAGCTTCTGCGCGCGATCTTTGGCGAGAAAGCCAGCGATGTGCGTGACACCTCGTTGCGTCTGCCGCCGGGAGATTACGGCACCGTGGTCGAGGTTCGTGTGTTTAATCGCCACGGCATCGAAAAAGACGAGCGTGCGCTTCAGATCGAGCGCGAAGAAGTCGAGACCCTTTCGCGCGACCGCGACAACGAGATGGCCATTCTGGACCGCAATACCTACGGTCGTCTGAAAGGCATGATCCTTGGCAAAATCGCCGTTAAAGGCCCCAAAGGTGTGAAATCCAAATCGGAAATCACCGAGGAGCTGCTTGACGATCTGAGCCACGGTCAATGGTGGCAACTGGCACTTGGCGACGACAAAGAGGCGGCTTCGGTCGAGGCTTTGAACGCGCAATACGACGCCCAGAAACATGCGCTTGACGCGCGGTTCGAGGATAAGGTCGAAAAAGTCCGTCGCGGCGACGATCTGATGCCGGGCGTGATGAAGATGGTCAAAGTGTTCATCGCCGTGAAGCGCAAGCTTCAGCCGGGGGACAAAATGGCCGGTCGTCACGGCAACAAGGGCGTTATCTCCCGCGTGGTTCCGCAAGAGGACATGCCGTTCCTTGCGGATGGCACGCCGGTCGATTTCTGCCTCAATCCGCTCGGGGTTCCGAGCCGGATGAATGTCGGGCAAATCCTGGAAACCCATATGGGTTGGGCCGCGCATGGTCTGGGCAAAGCTATCGACGAGGGGCTGAAAGAATACCGCCGCTCCGGTGATATGACCACGGTTCAGGAAGCGATGAAAAACGCTTATGGCGAGCCTCTCTATAATGAGGTCTTCACCGAGATGGATCAGGACGAGTTCCTCGAGGCTGCTGGCAATGTCACCCGAGGCGTACCGATTGCGACCCCGGTTTTTGACGGGGCCAAAGAGGCTGACGTCGACGACGCGTTGATCCGTGCCGGTTTCCAAACTTCGGCGCAATCAGACCTTTATGATGGTCGTACAGGCGAGAAGTTCGCGCGCAAGGTGACGGTTGGGATGAAGTATATCCTCAAACTGCACCACCTTGTGGACGAGAAAATCCACGCTCGTTCGACCGGCCCATACAGCCTTGTCACCCAGCAGCCGCTTGGTGGTAAAGCCCAGTTTGGCGGTCAGCGCTTCGGCGAGATGGAGGTTTGGGCGCTTGAAGCTTACGGCGCCGCTTACACCTTGCAGGAAATGCTGACGGTGAAATCGGACGACGTTGCTGGACGGACCAAGGTCTATGAAAGCATCGTTAAGGGCGAGGATAATTTCGAGGCAGGTGTACCTGAATCGTTCAACGTTCTGGTGAAAGAAATCCGCTCGCTCGGTTTGAATATCGAGCTGCTGGACGCGGAGACGGAGTAAGGCGTTCGCGCCTCGCTCCCCTTACGAAATCGAGATTAGGATCAAAAAATGAACCATGAAATCACGAACAACCCGTTCGCTCCGGTCCAGCCGCCGAAAACTTTTGACGAGATCAAGATCTCTCTGGCCTCGCCCGAGCGAATCCTGAGCTGGTCTTTTGGCGAGATCAAAAAGCCGGAAACCATCAACTATCGTACCTTCAAGCCCGAGCGTGACGGCCTGTTCTGCGCCCGTATCTTTGGCCCGATCAAAGATTATGAGTGCTTGTGCGGCAAATATAAGCGCATGAAATATCGCGGTGTGACGTGCGAGAAATGTGGCGTTGAGGTCACCTTGCAAAAGGTGCGTCGCGAGCGGATGGGCCATATTGATCTGGCCGCACCGGTTGCGCATATCTGGTTCCTCAAATCTCTGCCATCGCGCATTGGTTTGATGCTTGATATGACCCTGCGCGATCTTGAGCGTATTCTCTATTTTGAGCAATATGTGGTGATCGAGCCCGGCCTGACCGACCTCATGCACGGCCAGCTTTTGACCGAAGAGCAGTTCATGGATGCCGAGGATGCCTACGGCGCCGACGCGTTTAATGCCTCGATCGGGGCCGAAGCTATCCGCGAGATGCTCAGCCAGATCGACCTTCAGGCCGAAGCTGACCAATTGCGCATTGATCTGTCCGAAGCCACCGGCGAACTCAAGCCCAAGAAGATCATCAAACGGCTGAAAGTTGTCGAGAACTTCCTTGAAAGCGGCAACCGTCCCGAGTGGATGGTGATGACGGTTATTCCCGTAATCCCGCCCGAGCTGCGCCCGCTGGTGCCGCTCGATGGTGGCCGGTTTGCGACCTCTGATCTCAACGATCTTTATCGCCGCGTCATCAACCGCAACAACCGCCTGAAACGGCTGATCGAGCTGCGCGCGCCGGATATTATCGTGCGCAACGAGAAACGCATGTTGCAGGAATCTGTTGACGCGCTGTTTGACAATGGCCGTCGTGGCCGGGTCATCACCGGCTCTAACAAACGTCCGCTGAAATCTTTGAGCGACATGCTCAAAGGTAAGCAAGGCCGCTTCCGTCAGAACTTGCTCGGTAAACGGGTCGATTTCTCTGGTCGTTCGGTGATTGTGACCGGGCCTGAGTTGATGCTGCATCAATGTGGGCTGCCCAAAAAGATGGCGCTGGAGCTGTTCAAACCGTTCATTTATTCGCGCCTTGAGGCCAAAGGTCTGAGTTCGACCGTCAAGCAGGCCAAGAAGATCGTCGAGAAGGAGCGTCCCGAAGTTTGGGACATTCTGGACGAGGTCATTCGCGAGCATCCGGTGATGCTGAACCGCGCGCCGACCCTGCACCGTCTGGGCATTCAGGCGTTTGAACCCGTGCTGATCGAGGGCAAGGCGATCCAGCTTCACCCGCTGGTTTGCTCGGCCTTTAACGCCGATTTCGACGGCGACCAAATGGCGGTTCACGTCCCCCTCAGCCTTGAGGCCCAACTTGAGGCGCGGGTGTTGATGATGTCCACCAATAACGTGCTGTCGCCTGCCAACGGCAAGCCGATCATTGTGCCCTCTCAGGACATGATCCTTGGCATTTATTACGTCACGCTGGCGCGCAAAGGTCAGATCGGCGAAGGCATGGTGTTTGGGTCGCTCCAAGAGGTCGATCACGCGCTTAATGCCGGTGTCGTGCATCTGCACACCAAAATCACCTGCCGCGTCAAACAGGTCGATGAAGAAGGCAACCTGATCTATCCGCGCTTTGAAACCACACCGGGTCGCGTGCGTTTGGGGGCTTTGCTGCCGCTCAATCACAAGGCTCCGTTTGACATTATGAACCGTTTGCTGCGCAAGAAAGAAGTGGCCGAGATCATCGACACGGTTTATCGTTATTGCGGCCAGAAAGAGAGCGTGATTTTCTGCGATCAGGTCATGCGGCTTGGTTTTCGCGAAGCGTTCAAGGCCGGGATTTCGTTCGGCAAGGACGACATGGTTATCCCCGACAGCAAGTGGACCGTGGTTAACGGCACCCGCGAGCAGGTTAAGGAATTCGAGCAACAATATATGGACGGTCTGATCACTCAGGGCGAGAAATATAACAAAGTTGTCGACGCTTGGTCCACCTGTTCCGACGTTGTCGCCGAAGAGATGATGGGCGAGATGTCGGCCATGAAATACGACGACGAGGGCGGCGAGCTTGAGCCAAATAGTGTTTACATGATGGCCCACTCCGGCGCGCGTGGCTCCCCCGCGCAGATGAAACAACTTGGCGGGATGCGCGGTCTGATGGCCAAGCCTTCGGGCGAGATCATCGAAACGCCGATTGTGTCGAACTTTAAGGAAGGTTTGACCGTTCTTGAGTATTTCAACTCGACCCACGGCGCTCGTAAAGGTCTGGCCGACACGGCGCTGAAAACCGCCAACTCGGGCTATCTGACCCGTCGTCTGGTTGACGTGGCCCAAGATTGCATCGTGCGCATGGATGATTGCGGCACTGAGCGGCGTATTACTGCCAGTGCAGCGGTTAATGACGGTCAGGTTGTGGCCTCGTTGTCAGAGCGTATTCTTGGCCGGGTTGCTGGCGAAGACGTGCTTCGGCCTGGTACCGAAGAGGTGCTTTGCGCCGAAGGTGTGCTGATCGACGAGCGTATGGCCGACATGATCGAGGCCTCCGGCGTTCAATCTTTCCTCATGCGCAGCCCGCTCACTTGCGAAGCTGACGAAGGGGTTTGCGCCCAATGTTACGGGCGCGATCTTGCGCGCGGTACACGGGTCAATCAGGGCGAGGCCGTGGGCATCATCGCGGCTCAGTCCATTGGCGAGCCGGGCACACAGCTCACCATGCGGACCTTCCACATTGGCGGGATTGCGCAAGGGGGGCAGCAGTCGTTCCAAGAGGCCTCGCATGACGGTAAAATTGTGTTCAGGGGCGAGAACACCCTGAGCAATGTCAATGGCGACGTGATCGTGATGGCTCGGAATATGGAGCTGGTGGTCGAGGATGCAACCGGGGGCGAGTTGGCCTCGCACAAGATGGGTTACGGCACCCGCTTGCTGGTCAAATCAGGGGCCAAGATCAAACGTGGCGACAAGCTGTTTGAATGGGATCCCTACACATTGCCGATCATTGCCGGCATGGCGGGTGTGGCGAAATTCGCCGACCTGACAGCGGGTATTTCCTTGCGCGATGAAACCGACGAAGCCACTGGCATCAGCCAGAAAATCGTCACCGACTGGCGCGCGGCCCCCAAAGGCAACGAGCTTAAGCCGGAAATCATCGTGATGGACCCGGCGACGGGCGAGCCGGTACGCCAGAAAAACGGCAACCCGGAAACCCACGCCATGTCGGTTGACGCAATTTTGTCGGTCGAAGATGGTCAGGAGATCCTGCCCGGCGACGTTCTGGCGCGTATTCCGCGCGAGGGTGCCAAGACCAAGGACATCACCGGTGGTCTGCCGCGTGTCGCTGAATTGTTCGAGGCGCGTCGTCCCAAAGACCACGCGATCATCGCCGAAATCGACGGCTATGTGCGGTATGGGCGCGACTATAAGAACAAGCGTCGCATCTCTATTGAGCCTGCCGATGAAAATCTGGAGCCGGTTGAATACATGGTGCCCAAGGGCAAGCACATTCCGGTTCAGGAAGGTGACTTCATCCAAAAGGGTGAATATATCATGGACGGCAATCCTGCTCCTCATGACATCCTGCATATTCTGGGTGTCGAGGCGTTGGCGGATTACATGATCAACGAGGTTCAGGACGTTTATCGTTTGCAAGGCGTTAAGATCAACGACAAGCATATCGAGGTGATCGTGCGCCAGATGCTGCAAAAGTGGGAGATCGCCACCAGCGGCGGAACCACGCTTTTGAAGGGCGAGCATGTGGACAAGGCCGAATTTGTTGCCGCCAACGACAAGGCGGTTGCCAATGGAATGGAGCCGGCAACTGGTGCGCCAATCCTGCTCGGCATCACCAAGGCCAGCCTGCAAACCCGCAGCTTTATTTCTGCGGCGTCTTTCCAAGAAACCACACGGGTTCTGACCGAGGCGGCAACCCAAGGCAAACGCGACAAGCTGATCGGTCTGAAGGAAAACGTGATCGTGGGTCGTTTGATCCCGGCAGGCACCGGTGGGGCGTCGCAAAAAGTGCGCAAAATCGCTGCGGATCGCGATGCGGAGATCATCGGTCAGCGCCGCGAAGAGGCCGAGGCGGCGGCAGCTCTGCTCGCTCCGGTCGAGAGCGAAATGGAGATGGGCATCCACGGCGAAGAGCCAGATTCCGGTCTGGTGGACACGCCGGAAATGTTCAGCGAGCCGCAGCCTGATTAAGCTGTCCGCAGCCGAAAAAACCTAAAAACCCCGTCAGCGATGGCGGGGTTTTTTGTTGGATATTGGGCTGGTCATTCTGGGCGCTAACAGGCAAGGTCGCTCGGTTCGCCAAAGGTTATTTACATGCCAAAATCCGACAATATGCGCGGCGCTGTTTTGATGATGATGTCAATGGCGGCGTTTACGCTTAACGACACGTTCATCAAATCGGTGGCCGGAGATATTCCGCTGTTTCAGGCGGTGTTTTTACGCGGTTTGTTGACCTCGCTGTTGCTGTTTGGTCTCGCGCTTCATCGCGGTGTTCTGCGAACGGCGATCTCGCGGCAGGATTGGGGCGTGATTGGCTGGCGGACTGTGGGCGAGGTCTCGGCGACCGTGGCGTTTTTGACCGCCCTCTTTCATATGCCCATCGCCAACGCGACCTCGATTTTGCAATCGCTGCCGCTGGCAATCACGCTGGCAGGGGCGGTGTTTTTCGGCGAGCCGGTCGGCTGGCGGCGTTATCTGGCGATTGGTGTCGGCTTTTTCGGAGTATTGCTGATTGTGCGCCCCGGCTCTGACGGGTTTGACGGCTATTCGGTGTTTGCGGTGATTGCGGTGGGGTTTGTGGTTTTGCGCGATTTGTCGACGCGGCGGTTGAGCGCGAAAATTCCGTCGTTGCTGGTGGCCCTGTCAGGGGCTGTTTCGGTGACGATCCTTGGCGGCGTGGTCACGCTGTTTTCCGATTGGCAGCCGGTCTCAAGCGCACCATTGCTGCGCCTTGGTGGCGCGTCGATCTTTTTGGTGGCGGGCTATTTGTTCAGCGTGATGGTGATGCGCGTTGGCGAGATCTCGTTTGTCGCGGCGTTTCGCTATACCGCGCTGATCTGGGCGATTGTGCTTGGCATCGCGGTATTTGGCGAGGTGCCGGACCTTTGGACCCTGATCGGCAGCGCGATTGTGGTCGGCACCGGGATTTACACGTTTTATCGCGAGCGGCGTTTGATGCGCGCGGGTAAAACCAGCGGTGGGGTCTGAGCCGGATATTTCGCCTATGCCAACAGCCAACAGCCCGGCGGAAATGTTGACAGGCTGTTGACATGGTTTGCGACTCCTTTTATACGCGCGCTACCTGATGAGGGGATAATCTCTCTTCTGATGTACAAAGCCACAATTTGGCGGTCATGATCCTGATGCTTTCATCACGATCCTCTGGAATTCCACCGCGGCGACTTCCGAAAAGGGGCGCTGGCGGTTTTGGTGTGTTGTCGCAAGGCCACATGCCCGCACGAGTTTGAAATAGGTTATACGGGGACGTCCGAATGCCAACGATCCAACAGCTGATCCGCAAACCGCGGCAGCCCAAAGTAAAGCGCCAGAAGTCACAGCATTTGCAGGCTTGCCCGCAAAAGCGTGGGGTCTGTACGCGCGTCTATACAACGACACCGAAAAAGCCGAACTCTGCTATGCGCAAAGTGGCCAAGGTGCGTCTGACCAACGGGTTCGAGGTTATCTCGTATATCCCCGGTGAAAGCCACAATTTGCAGGAGCACTCTGTGGTTCTGATTCGTGGCGGTCGTGTCAAAGACCTTCCGGGTGTCCGTTATCACGTTCTGCGTGGTGTTCTGGATACCCAAGGCGTCAAAGATCGCCGTCAGCGCCGCTCGAAATATGGCGCCAAGCGTCCGAAATAAGGAGAGACCATCATGTCCCGTCGCCATCGCGCCGAAAAACGTGAGATTCTGCCGGACGCCAAATTTGGCGATACCGTGCTGACTAAATTCATGAACAACCTGATGCTTGACGGCAAAAAATCCGTCGCTGAGGGCATTGTTTATGGGGCCCTTGACCGGGTCGAGGGCAAGCTCAAGCGCGCTCCGATTGAAGTGTTTCATGAAGCACTTGAAAACATCAAACCATCGGTCGAGGTTCGGTCTCGTCGCGTGGGCGGTGCCACCTATCAGGTGCCCGTCGAAGTGCGCCCCGAGCGCCGCGAAGCTCTGGCCATCCGCTGGTTGATCAAAGCCAGCCGTTCGCGCAACGAAAACACCATGGAAGAGCGTCTTGCCTCTGAATTGATGGATGCCGTTGCTGCTCGTGGTTCGGCCGTCAAGAAACGTGAAGATACCCATAAGATGGCCGAGGCTAACAAAGCCTTCAGCCATTACCGCTGGTAAGAATTTAGAGGCTCGACCACAATGGCACGCGAATACGAACTCGACCATTACCGTAACTTCGGGATCATGGCGCATATCGATGCAGGCAAAACCACCTGTACCGAGCGGATTCTCTTTTATACGGGCAAGTCCCACAACCTTGGCGAAGTGCATGATGGCGCGGCGACAATGGACTGGATGGAGCAAGAGCAAGAGCGTGGCATCACCATCACCTCTGCTGCGACCACCACGTTCTGGGCGCGTTCCGAGGATGGCGAAACCGAGCAGACCAGCAAGCACCGGATGAACATCATCGACACGCCCGGCCACGTTGACTTCACCATTGAAGTTGAACGGTCCTTGGCAGTTCTTGATGGCGCGATTGCGCTTCTGGACGCCAATGCCGGTGTCGAGCCGCAAACCGAAACCGTTTGGCGTCAGGCTGATCGCTATAAGGTTCCGCGCATTGTGTTCGTCAACAAGATGGACAAGATCGGTGCGGATTTCTTTAACTGCGTCGAGATGATCAGAACCCGCGTTGGTGGCAATCCGATGCCGGTTCAGTTGCCGATTGGTTCGGAAACCGAGCTTGAGGGCACGATTGACCTCATTACCATGCAAGAATGGGTCTGGGTCGGTGAAGATCTTGGTGCCACTTGGGAGCTGCGCGATATTCGCGAAAGCCTGCTTGAAAAAGCCACCGAGATGCGCGGCGAGATGATCGAAATGGCCGTCGATATGGATGACGACGTGATGGAGGCCTACCTTGATGGGGTTGAGCCTGACGTTGACACCCTGCGCCGCCTGATCCGCAAGGGTACGATTGAAATGGCGTTTGTGCCTATTCTTGCGGGCTCTGCCTTCAAGAACAAAGGTGTGCAGCCGCTTCTCAACGCCGTGATCGACTTTTTGCCCAGCCCGCTGGACGTGGTTGATTACATGGGCTTTAGGCCCGGCGACGAGACCGAGACCCGCGATATTGCCCGTCGGGCTGACGACGATATGCCGTTCTCTGGCCTTGCGTTCAAAATCATGAACGACCCGTTTGTCGGCACGCTGACTTTCACGCGGATTTACTCTGGTACGCTCAAAAAGGGCGACGCCATGCTCAACTCCACCAAGGAGAAGAAAGAGCGTGTTGGCCGGATGATGATGATGCACTCCAACGACCGTTCGGAAATCACCGAAGCGTTCGCGGGCGACATTATCGCGCTGGCTGGTCTCAAGCAAACCACGACCGGAGACACGCTTTGCTCTGACAAAGAGCCGGTGGTTCTGGAAACCATGACCTTCCCCGATCCCGTCATCGAGATCGCGGTCGAGCCGAAAACCAAAGCTGACCAAGAGAAAATGTCCGCAGGTCTGGCGCGGCTTGCTGCCGAAGATCCGAGCTTTAGGGTTGAGACCGACTTTGAAAGTGGTCAGACTATTATGAAGGGCATGGGCGAGCTTCACCTCGATATTCTGGTGGATCGTCTCAAGCGTGAATTCAAAGTCGAGGCCAATATTGGCGCGCCGCAGGTTGCTTATCGCGAGACTATCAGCCACGAGGCCGAAATCACCTACACCCACAAGAAACAGTCGGGTGGTTCAGGTCAGTTCGCCGAAGTGAAGATGATTATCTCTCCGGTTGAGCCGGGCGAAGGTTACTCGTTTGAAAGCAAGGTCGTTGGCGGCTCCATCCCCAAAGAATACATTCCGGGTGTGGAAAAAGGCATCGAATCTGTCATGGATAGCGGCCCGCTGGCTGGCTTTCCCGTGATCGATTTCAAGGTCGCGCTGATTGATGGCAAATACCACGACGTTGATAGTAGCGTCATGGCGTTTGAAATCGCTGGCCGCATGGGCATGCGCGAAGGTTTGCGCAAAGCTGGCGCCAAGATGCTCGAGCCGATCATGAAAGTCGAAGTGGTGACACCGGAAGAATATACCGGCGGCATCATCGGCGATCTGACCAGCCGTCGTGGCATGGTTCAGGGTCAAGACACTCGCGGTAACGCGATTGCCATTGATGCGAACGTGCCCTTGGCCAACATGTTTGGCTATATCAACACCCTGCGATCCATGTCGTCGGGCCGCGCGAACTTCACCATGCAGTTCTCGCATTACGACAGTGTACCGCAGAATATCTCGGACGAAATCCAGGCAAAGTTTGCCTGATCTGAAAGCAACGGGTCAGGCTCCTGACCAAATTTGACGGAGGCCATAAAAATGGCAAAAGAAAAGTTTCAACGCACCAAACCACACTGCAACATCGGCACAATCGGCCATGTTGACCACGGCAAAACTACGTTGACCGCGGCGATCACCAAACAGTTTGGTGACTTTGTCGCTTACGACGAAATCGACGGTGCGCCCGAAGAAAAAGCTCGCGGCATCACCATCTCGACCGCTCACGTTGAGTACGAGACTGAAAACCGTCACTATGCCCACGTCGACTGCCCCGGCCACGCCGATTATGTGAAAAACATGATCACTGGTGCTGCGCAGATGGACGGCGCAATTCTGGTTGTGAACGCTGCCGACGGCCCTATGCCGCAAACACGCGAGCACATCCTGCTGGGTCGCCAGGTTGGCATCCCTTACATGGTTGTTTTCATGAACAAGGTTGATCAGGTCGACGATGACGAACTGCTTGAGCTGGTTGAAATGGAAATCCGCGAGTTGCTGACCGAGTATGGTTATCCTGGCGACGACATTCCGGTCATCATGGGCTCGGCTCTGGCCGCTCTTGAAGGCCGCGATCCTGAAATTGGCGAAAAGAAAATTGCCGAGCTGATGGCCGCTGTTGACGCATATATCCCTCAGCCCGAGCGCGCTATTGACCAGCCGTTCCTGCTGCCAATCGAGGATGTTTTCTCGATCTCTGGCCGTGGCACCGTGGTTACCGGCCGTGTTGAGCGTGGCGTTGTCAATGTAGGCGACGAGCTTGAAATCGTTGGTATCCGCGACACCAGAAAAACCACCTGTACCGGTGTTGAAATGTTCCGCAAACTGCTTGATCGCGGTGAAGCTGGCGACAATATCGGCGCATTGCTTCGTGGCGTTGACCGTGACGGCGTTGAGCGTGGTCAGGTTCTGGTTAAGCCGGGCTCGGTTAAACCTCACACTAAATTCGAAGCTCAGGTCTATATCCTGACCAAAGAAGAGGGTGGCCGTCACACGCCGTTCTTCAAGAATTATCGTCCACAGTTTTACTTCCGTACCACGGACGTAACCGGCACGGTCGAGCTTCCTGAAGGCACTGAAATGGTGATGCCGGGCGACAACCTCAAGTTCGACGTCGAGCTGATCGCGCCGATCGCTATGGAAGACAACCTGCGCTTTGCGATCCGTGAAGGCGGCCGTACTGTTGGCTCCGGTGTTGTTGCTAAAATCATCGAGTAATCTCGATACCTGAACCCCGCGGCGGGGGTATGACCCCCCGTCGTAAAGATTGAAACCTGCAGCCCGAAAGAGGCACGATAATGCAAGGTCAAAATATTCGTATCCGGCTTAAGGCCTTCGATTACCGTGTTCTGGATGCCAGCACACAGGAAATCGTCAACACGGCCAAACGGACCGGCGCCACAGTACGTGGCCCGATCCCGTTGCCGAGAAAAATCGAGAAGTTCTGCGTGCTGCGTAGCCCGCATGTGAACAAGAAATCTCGTGAACAGTTCGAAATCCGCACGCATAAGCGCCTGCTGGATATCGTCGATCCGACTCCACAAACCGTAGACGCGCTGATGAAGCTCGATCTTGCGGCTGGTGTGGATGTCGAGATTAAATTGTAAGGGAGCAGACAGATTATGCGCTCTGGAATTATAGCAAAGAAGCTGGGAATGACCCGGTTGTTCATGGACGACGGACGGCAGATCCCTGTCACCGTTCTGCAAATGGAGAACCTTCAGGTTGTTGCTCAGCGGACCGGCGAGAAAGACGGCTACACAGCCGTTCAGCTCGGATGCGGCGCGGCGAAAGCCAAGCGGACGTCGGCAGCGATGCGCGGTCATTTCGCGGTTGCCAAGGTTGAACCCAAACGCAAGATCGCCGAGTTTCGCGTCTCTGCCGAGAACTTGATCGAAGTGGGTGAGGAAATCACCGCCAATCACTTCCTTGAAGGTCAGAAAGTGGATGTTGCGGGCACGTCAATCGGTAAAGGTTTTGCCGGTGCCATGAAACGTTGGAACTTTAAGGGTCTGCGCGCCACACACGGCGTGTCGGTCAGCCACCGTTCGCACGGCTCCACAGGTCAGTGTCAAGAACCCGGTCGGGTTTTCAAAGGCAAGAAAATGGCCGGTCACATGGGCTCTGCTCGTGTCACCACCCAAAACCTAGAGGTCGTTCGCACCGACATTGATCGTGGTCTTATCATGATCAAAGGCGCTGTGCCCGGCTCCAAAGGTGGTTGGGTTACGGTCAAGGATTCAGTCAAGAAAAAGGCCCCCGAGGGTCTGCCTTTCCCGGCTGCTCTGCGCTCTGCGATCGCTCCAACCGAGGCCCCGGCCCCTGCTGAGGCCCCTGAAGGAGGCGCACAAGAATGAAAGCCGATGTGATTAAACTGGACGCCAAGAAGGCCGGATCGGTCGAATTGTCGGACGCAATTTTCGGGCTGGAGCCGCGTGCGGACATCCTGCACCGGGTCGTGCGCTATCAACTGGCTAAACGTCAGGCTGGTACGCATAAGGTGAAAACCCGCTCCGAAACCAGCTATTCCACCAAGAAGATCTATAACCAAAAAGGCACCGGTGGCGCACGTCACGGCGACCGCAATGCACCGATCTTCCGCAAAGGTGGCGTTTACAAAGGGCCGACCCCGCGCTCTCATGCGCATGATCTGACCAAAAAGTTCCGCAAGCTTGGTCTCAAGCACGCGCTGAGCGCCAAGGTTGCCGCAGGCGAGCTGGTTATTCTCGATGTGGCTGATCTCAAAGAAGCCAAAACCGGCGTTCTGGCGAAAACCATCCGCGATCTTGGATGGAAGCGCACGCTGGTTATCGACGGGGCCGAAGTGAACGCAAACTTCGCGCTGGCTGCGCGCAATATCGACAACGTCGATGTTCTGCCGGTCGCTGGTGCCAATGTTTACGACATCCTGCGTCGTGACACGCTGGTTTTGACCAAAGCCGGTGTTGAAGCTCTGGAGGCTCGACTGAAATGAGTGTGAAAGCTGAACTTTACGATGTGATCCGCAAGCCGATCATCACCGAAAAAGCAACCATGGCATCCGAACATAACGCCGTTGTTTTCGAGGTGGCGATCAGTGCCAATAAACCCCAGATCAAAGAGGCTGTTGAGGGTCTGTTTGGTGTTAAGGTCAAGGCCGTGAACACCACGATCACCAAGGGCAAAGTCAAGATGTTCAAGGGGCGCAAAGGGCGTCGCAAGGATGTCAAAAAAGCTTATGTCACCCTTGAAGAGGGCAACACCATCGACGTGTCGACGGGCCTCTGATAGAACGCCACGAATCACGGCTCCAACGCGGGGCCGTGTTTGATTTTAAGACCATTCATCGCGGACCTACGGGGCCGTAAACCAGAGGCCAAACGGGTCTCTAAGCAAACGGAAAGACAGTTAAATGGCACTGAAGTCGTATAAACCGACAACGCCAGGCCAGCGCGGGCTGGTTCTGATCGACCGTTCGGAGCTTTGGAAAGGGCGTCCGGTTAAATCCCTCACTGTGGGTTTGACCAAAAAGGGCGGCCGGAACAACACCGGGCGGATCACTATGCGTCGCAAGGGCGGGGGGGCCAAGCGCCTTTACCGTATTGTGGATTTCAAGCGCACCAAAATGGACATGCCGGCCACGGTTGAGCGGATCGAGTACGACCCCAACCGCACCGCATTCATCGCGCTGGTCAAGTACGAGGATGGCACCCAGAACTACATTCTGGCACCGCAACGCCTCGGCATTGGCGACAAAGTCGTAGCCTCGGCCAAGGCCGATGTGAAACCGGGCAATGCTATGCCGTTCTCCGGCATGCCAATCGGTACAATCGTTCACAACATCGAGCTGAAGCCGGGCAAAGGTGGGCAGATCGCCCGCGCTGCCGGAACCTATGCGCAGTTTGTCGGTCGTGACGGCAATTACGCGCAGGTGCGTCTGTCCTCGGGCGAGCTTCGCCTCGTGCGTCAGGAATGCATGGCCACCGTTGGTGCCGTGTCAAACCCCGACAACAGCAACCAGAACTTCGGTAAAGCTGGCCGCAACCGTCACAAGGGCATTCGCCCCTCTGTTCGCGGTGTGGTCATGAACCCGGTCGATCACCCACATGGTGGCGGCGAGGGTCGTACCTCTGGCGGTCGTCACCCGGTTACCCCTTGGGGCAAGCCGACAAAAGGTGCGCGGACCCGCAAGAAGAACAAACAATCAAGCAAGTACATCCTGCGTTCGCGCCACGCGAAGAAGAAGGGTCGTTAACATATGTCACGTTCTAACTGGAAAGGCCCATTCGTAGATGCGCATGTCCTCAAAAAAGCTGAGGCAAGCCGCGAGTCGGGTCGTAAAGAAGTTATCAAGATTTGGTCGCGCCGCTCGACAATCCTGCCGCAATTCGTGGGTTTGACGTTTGGTGTTTACAACGGTCGCAAGCACATCCCCGTGCTGATCTCAGAAGATATGATCGGTCAGAAATTCGGCGAATACTCCCCGACCCGTACTTATTACGGTCATGCAGCCGACAAAAAAGCGAAACGGAAATAAGTCATGGGCAAAGCGAAATCACCTCGCCGCGTGGCGGAAAATGAAGCGATGGCTGTCAGCCGCATGTTGCGCACCAGCCCGCAAAAGCTGAACCTTGTCGCGCAAATGATCCGCGGCAAGAAAGTCGAGGCGGCGTTGACCGCGCTGACTTTTAGCAAAAAGCGCATATCCGAAGACGTGCTGAAAACCCTTCAGTCCGCCATCGCCAATGCAGAAAACAATCACGGTCTTGACGTGGACGATCTGATCGTCGTCGAGGCTTGGGTTGGCAAGAACCTGGTCCTGAAACGCGGACGTCCGCGCGCTCGTGGCCGGTTCGGCAAGATCCTGAAGCCGTTCTCTCAGGTCACAATCAAAGTGCGCCAAGTTGAAGAGGAGCAAGCATAATGGGTCAGAAAATCAATCCAATCGGCTTTCGCCTTCAGGTCAACCGCACTTGGGACAGCCGCTGGTATGCCAATAGCAAAGATTTCGGTAATCTGCTGCTCGAAGACATCAAGATGCGCGATTTCATCAAGAAAGAATGCGTCCAGTCCGGCATCTCCCGCGTTATCATCGAGCGCCCGCACAAGAAATGCCGGGTGACAATCCACGCGGCACGTCCGGGTGTGATCATCGGCAAAAAAGGCGTCGATATCGAGGTTCTGCGCAAGAAACTGGCCAAGCTGACCGACAGTGAGTTGCATCTCAACATCGTTGAAGTGCGCAAGCCCGAGCTTGACGCGCAATTGGTTGCCGAAAGCGTCGCCCAACAGCTTGAGCGTCGGGTTTCCTTCCGCCGCGCCATGAAACGCGCGGTGCAAAACGCCATGCGCATGGGTGCTTTGGGTATTCGGATCAACGTGGCTGGCCGTCTTGGCGGTGCAGAAATCGCTCGCACAGAATGGTATCGCGAGGGCCGCGTGCCGCTCCATACCCTGCGCGCCGACATCGATTATGCCACCTGCGAAGCTCTGACGGCTTACGGCATCATCGGCATCAAGGTCTGGATCTTCAAAGGCGAGATCATGGAGCATGATCCAGCCGGTCGCGATCGCAAGGCACAGGAATTGCAAGATGGGGGTGGGCCACGTCCGCAGCGTCGCTAACGCGAAGTTGTCCAGACACCGCCTCTTAAGGAGATAGTAAAATGCTTTCACCAAAGCGTACCAAGTTCCGCAAAGCCTTCAAAGGCCGTATCCACGGTCTGGCAAAAGGCGGCACGGATCTGAATTTCGGCGCATACGGGCTGAAATCCACCGAGCCAGAGCGGATTACCGCCCGGCAAATCGAGGCCGCACGTCGCGCCATGACCCGACATATGAAACGTCAGGGCCGCGTGTGGATCCGCATCTTCCCCGACCTGCCGGTCACCAAAAAACCCACCGAGGTTCGGATGGGTAAAGGTAAAGGTTCGGTTGAATATTGGGCAGCCAAGGTCAAACCCGGTCGCATCATGTTCGAGATCGACGGCGTAAGCGAAGTCGTCGCCCGCGAAGCCCTGCGCTTGGCTGCGATGAAACTGCCGGTAAAATGCCGGTTCGTTCAGCGCGAAGACTGGTAAACCGTTAGGCTATTTCGCCTTCCGCTTAAGAATTTTGAAACCCCTGACCGCAAGGTTGGGGGTTTCACCGTTTAGACCCTAACCCGGCGGCGTCTTTTGGTCTCGATTTTTCATAATATGGTGCTATTAAATCTAAATCCCCGCGAATATAAACTCTATCCAGAGGTTATTTCAGAATTGTTCGGTGCAAGGATGGCAAGTAAATCGACAAAAACCCCTGTGAAGGGCGGGCTGGTAAATCGTGATCGGAAAACCGGGCGCTTTATAACGGTTAGTTCTGCTAAGGGAGTTACCAAGGCCAGCCCCAAGTCTCGGTCTGTTGTGAAGACGGCTTCAGTAAAACGTAGCGCTGCACTGAAGAGGCTGGCAAATCGCTAGGCGGCACTATCGGTTAACCCTTGCGGATGCGATTACTGCGCATGATGAGGCGATGACCTATGGCGGGCGAGACGGCGTCAATAGCTTGCATTTGATTGAGTCCGCATTGGGCAGACCCTATTCTGGATACCACCGCGCGATTGAGAAAAAGGCGGCGGCTATTCTTCACAGTGTTGTCGGGAACCACGGGTTTATTGATGGAAATAAACGCACTGCCTGGCTTTTGGTCGAGCTTTTGATTGATCGAAGTGGCTATTATTTGAATATTCGGGATGATGAGCCAGTGGATG
>JAADIJ010000146.1 GCA_013151335.1 Alphaproteobacteria bacterium
GATCGAAGTCATCCAGCTCTTTTTCAAGCTGAATATAAGGTCCGGCAACCATGCCTTCACTGCGAAAAAACGCCATGTGCAACCGGTTTTGGCGCGGCACCATCGTGCGCATGGTCTTGACACCCGCCGATTTGAACTGATGCGAGATCGCCTCAAACAGATGCTCGCCAATACCTTGCTGACGGGTGCCGGGCTCAACCGAGAAGGCAAAAATCCAGCCGCAAGGCTCCGAGCCAAACTCCCATCCGCGAACCTCGCCAACGATATAACCAAGCAACGGAAATTCCGGCGAGGGCGCCTCGGCCTCGGCAATCAGAAAGAACCGCTGATCGGTGCGCCGCGCGGCGTAACGCTCAAAGATATCCTGCCAATAGTCCGGTTTGGCGCGTTTGGTCACGCGCTCGTCAAGGGCGGCGATATGCGCCAGATCGTTTTGGGAAACTTTGCGAATGACCAGCTTGTCCCCTAGTGGAGCGGTTGAGGTTTGCGTGTTTTCGCTCATGAACTTCTTTCATTGGTCTCAGGATATGAACCCAAATTTCTAGCCCAGAAATGCCCGACTTAGCAACAGTTACGTCAGACAGACGGCGAGATGTCCGTCGATATTTCTACTATAGACGATAAACAGGTATAATGGTACTCTAATATTACTTTAGCACATCCACCCATAAAAGGTTCGGCCCATGAAGCGGATTGTCAGCCTCAACATCAACGGCAAACCTGTTGAAGACGCGATTGCCGACAACCTGTTGCTGATCGAGTATTTGCGCGAGACCCGTCGGTTGACCGGCACCAAGCAAGGCTGCGATGGTGGCGAATGCGGCGCCTGCACGGTGCTGATCAATGGCCGCCCTCGACTGGCCTGCATCACCCTGGCCAGCACCTGCGACGGGGCCAAAATCGAAACCATCGAAGGGCAGGGCGAAGGCGGCAGGCTGTCGGCGTTGCAGCGCGCTTTTCACGAAAACCTCGGCACCCAATGCGGCTTTTGCACCCCCGGCATGATCATGGCGTCAGAAGGCTTGCTGCGCCAAAACCCCGACCCCGACGACGCCGAGATCAAAGCAGCCCTTGGCGGCAATATCTGCCGCTGCACCGGCTACGTCAAAATCATCAAATCCGTGCGCGCCGCCGCCCAACAAAGTGCAGGTGCCGCGTGACCAAACCGCGTCATTTCCATGTTGCAGGCACGCCGGTTCCGCTGGTTGACGGTCTCGAAAAAGTCACAGGCCGTGCGCGCTATACCGCCGATCTGACCACAGATGACGCACTTGTCGGGAGAATTTTGCGCGCCCCTCGCGGCCACGCCCGCATCATCAGGATCGACACCAGCCGCGCTAAGGCGCTTGAGGGCGTGCGCGCGGTCGTGACCGGGGCCGATTGCGCCCAAAGCTACGGCGTTATCCCCATTGCCATGAACGAATATCCCATGGCGCGCGATGTTCTGCGCTATCGCGGCGAGCCACTTGCCGCCGTGGCCGCAATCGACGCCAAAACCGCCCAAGCCGCCCTTGATCTGATCGAGTTGACGCTGGAAGACCTGCCTGCCGTCTACACCGCAAAAGAGGCGCGCGCGCCGGATGCTGTGCAACTCCACCCCGACAAACAAGGCAATCTGGAGCGTGAAGTTCATCACAGCTTTGGCGACCCAGAGGCGGGCATGGCCAAAGCCGACCTGGTGCGCGACGAGGTTTTTAGTTGCGCCGAGGTTAATCACGCGCAGATGGAGCCTCACGCGGCCCTCGCCGATTACGACCCCGAGCGGGGTCACCTCACCTTTCACTCCGTCTCTCAGGTGCCGTTTTACGTCCATCTGACACTGGCGCGCTGCCTTGGGATGGAGGCCGCGCAAATTCGCGTGGTCCAGCCTTTTATTGGTGGCGGTTTTGGCGCGCGCACCGAAACCCTGAATTTCGAGATCATCACCGCCCTGCTGGCCCGCGCAGCCGGTGGCAAAGTGATGATGCACCTGACGCGCGAGGAGAGTTTTCTCACCCATCGCGGTCGTCCCCAAACCGATGTAGCCCTGAAAATCGGCATGACCGACAAGGGCAAAATCACCGCCGTGAAATGCGAGGTGGTGATGGCGGGCGGCGCTTATGCCGGCTACGGGCTGGTGACGATCCTTTATGCGGGCGCGCTGCTGCACGGGATTTACGACATTGAAAATGTCAAATATGATGGCTATCGGGTCTATACCAACCTGCCGCCCTGCGGGGCCATGCGCGGTCACGGCACGGTCGATGTGCGCCACGCATTTGAATGTTTGCTCGACCGGATGGCGCATGAGTTGGGCCTTGATCCGTTTGCTGTCAGGCGCGCGAATTTGCTGCGCGCCCCCACGTTCACCCCCAACGATCTGATGGTCAATTCCTACGGTTTGGGAGCGTGTCTGGACAAGGTCGAGACCGCCAGCAACTGGTATAATCGCAAGGGCAAACTGCCGCCCGGTCGTGGTCTCGGCATGGCATGTTCGCATTATGTCAGCGGTGCCGCCAAACCCGTACATTGGACCGGCGAACCCCATGCGGTGGTGTCCATGAAGCTTGATTTTGACGCCAGCATCACGGTTCTGACGGGGGCTGCCGATATCGGCCAAGGCTCCAGCACCATCGTCGCCGTGGCTGCCGCCGACATTCTGTCGGTGGACATGTCGCGCATTCGGGTGATCGCGGGCGACAGCGCGCTGACGCCAAAAGACAACGGTTCTTACTCCAGCCGTGTGACGTTTATGGTCGGAAATGCGGCGATTGAGGCGGCTCGGGCGCTCCGACAAAAACTGGTTCTTGCCGCGGCCAAAAAGCTCGAAAGCCTGCCTGAAGATATTGTTTGCGAGGGCGAAACTTTCTCGGTCAAAGGTAGTGCGCAATCGATGTTATCTTTCCAAGAGGTGGCGCTGGCGGCCTTGGCCGAAGAAGGGACCATCACGGTTAAAGGCACGTTTACCACGCCGATCAAAGCGCAAGGCGGCAAGCATCGCGGCGGTGCTGTCGGCTCGACCATGGGCTTTAGCTACGGCGCGCAAGTGGTTGAAGTTACAGTAGATATCGCGACCGGCCTTATTCGCATCGACAAGGTCTGGGCCGCACTTGACTGTGGCTTCGCTATCAATCCGCTGGCAGTTGAAGGCCAAATCGAAGGCTCGGTCTGGATGGGAATGGGGCAGGCCTTAAGCGAGGAGACACGCTTTGTTAACGGTTTGGCGGTGCATGCAAACCTGCTCGATTACCGCGTCCCGACCATGGTGGAATCCCCCGATATCGAGGTTCATATTGTAGAGACCATCGACCCGCTCGGCCCGTTTGGCGCCAAAGAGGCGGGCGAGGGGGCCTTGTCGGGCTTTCCGCCAGCCTTGGTTAACGCGGTTGCCGACGCCATCGGGCTTGAGGCCAATTTCCTGCCCATGACCCCTGATCGAGTGCTGGAAGCGTTGATAAAACAGCGCCGCGCCGCCAAGCGAAAGGTGGCGTCATGAGCGCAAATTTACCAGAATTTAACCTCGTCAAACCTTCGAGCATAGCCGAGGCCCTCGCCGCGTTCAGGGATCAGCCGCACGCCAAATTCTGCGCAGGCGGCACTGATCTGATCCCTAACATGCGCCACGGGTTGTTCGAGGTCGAGACTTTGATTGATCTTGGCCAAATCGTCGGGTTTGACGCGGTCACGATCAACGGCGCGGATATCGAGCTGGGGGCGGGTATCAGCTTGTCAAAACTGGTAGGCAGGGCCGACATCCGCGAGCGCTTCCCTGCCATTGTCAAGGCCTGTGAAAAAGTTGCCGGACTAAGCCACCGAGAGGCAGCGACGCTTGGTGGGAACCTGTGCTTAGAGACGCGATGTCTTTATTATAATCAAAGCGAATGGTGGCGCAAATCAAACGATTATTGCCTTAAATATCAAGGAGATATCTGCCATGTCGCTCCACGCGGAAATCGCTGTCGTGCGGCGTTTTGTGGCGATCTAGCGCCCGCTTTCATGGTGCATCGCGCCGAGGTAGAACTGGTGTCGCTGAACGGCGCGCGCCGTCTGCCGTTGGCTGATCTTTATGTCGAGGATGGCGCGGCCCATCTGGCGTTGCAGCCGGGGGAAATTCTGGCATCTGTCCACTTGCCAGCGGCGCGCGCGCGCTCTACCTACGGTAAAATTTGCCAGCGCGGCGCGATTGATTTTCCGCAAGCCGGAGTTGCCGTTTCTTGTCGCAAAGAGGCGGGTGTGTTGCAGTTTGAACTGGCGTTCACCGGCACCAACTCCAAGCCAATCCTGCTGGAATATAGAGAGCCGCTGGGACCAAAAACCGATGCCGACAGCTATTTTGAGGCGCTCGAAAAACAGGTGCAAAAGTCGGTATCGCCGCAACGAACCACCACCACGGCCCCACATTATCGCCGGCTCGCAGTGGCGGCGCTGGCGGTGCGTCTGGCGCGGGGGCTGGTGTGAAAAGCGGCTTGCCGGGACGGCATTGGCAGGACAAGGACGGCCTGCATATCGACGTGCGAAGCCTGTCACCGCCGCAGCCGATGGTGGCGATTTTGGGCCAACTTGATCAACCCGATCAGCAGGGGCCGGTGACGGTTCACCATGATCGCGAGCCGATTTATCTTTATCCGGAACTGGCCGAGCGCGGCTGGACGTGGAAGCTTGTTGCTGGCGAGATCGGCGAGGTTCGTCTGATCCTTTCGCGCCCGTCATGAGCTTTGGTGCCTCATTTCTGGGTGGGGCCAACAGCCGTTTGCTTCCGGTGTCTATCCCGTTGCGGTTTTTCCTGCTTGGGCTGGTTTTTCAGGCCGCTGGCTGGGCGGTTTTACTGACCAATGCCGCCGATCTCGCCGGGTTTAACGGCGGCCTCGGCCCGGTTCTGGCGGCGGTTCATTTGCTGACGCTCGGGGTTTTGACCATGACGGCGATGGGGGCGAGCTATCAGTTTTTGCCCATTGTCACGCGGCAAGCTTTGATGCGGTTTTGGCCTGCGCGCCTCAGCTTTTGGCTGGTCGCGGCCGGGGTGATTATTCTGGCCTACGCGATGGCGCGGCTCTGGCCTTTTGGCCTTGATCTCGGGGCTGGATTGGTTGCGGCGGGCTTGTTGATTTTTGTGATCCTGACCGGCGACAACCTGCGCCGGGCCTCTGGCGTGCCGGTGGTCGCGGCGCATGGTTGGTTGGCGCTTGTCGCGTTGTCAGCTGTTGTTATTGCGGGATTTTTACTAATTTCCGACTTTCGTTCGGGCGGGCTTGGAGACCATCAGGCGGTCGCCATTTTTCATATGGTTTTGGCCATATTCGGTTTTATGGGTCTGTTTGCAGTAGGGTTTAGCTATATTCTTGTGCCTATGTTTGCGCTGGCGCATGTGGACATTTCGCGCGCAGCTTGGGCGCAATTTTTGCTGTCTGTTTTTGCGATTATCGGCTTTTTGCTCGGTGTCCAAACTCATCGCGGCCCGCTTATGATTGCCTCTGCCAGCGCTGGTTTTATCGCTGCGGCGATCTATATTTGGGCGATGTGGACGAGCCTGCGCGCGGGGATGCGCAAACGATTGGGGGTCTCGTTTCTGTTGATCCGCGTGTCGTGGGGCTTTCTGTTGGTCGGGGTGTTTCTGGGTGGCGCGATGGTCGCCAATGTGCCGGTCCCGAATACCCCCGCGCTGTTCGGATTTGTGGTTCTGGTTGGCTGGTTGCTGACGTTTTTGATGGGTGTATTGCAGCGGATCATGCCGTTTCTGGCGTCGATGCACATCACCGACAAGACCGGCAAACCGCCGCTGTTGTCATCGCTGACGCCAAAGCGACCGTTGCTGGTGCATGCGGCGTTTCACTTTTTGGCGGTCGGGCTGGTCAGTGTCGGGATCGTGGTTAATAGCGCGATTTTGATCCGGTTCGGGGCTGCATCCGGTCTGGTCGCGGTCGCGGCTTTTGCGGTGTTTTCGGGCCATATTCTGGTGCAACTCAGGAAAAGGTGAGCGCTTGGGACGGTGAAATTTCTTGAATTCAACTAAAATAAGTATTAAAGTACCTAAATATCTATTAACGCCCACCGTCCCACCTGTCAGGAAGAAAAATGAACTTTTCAAGCCGCACTGCCCAGCTTCTCCATGAGGATCATCAGGCGACCATTCAGGTTGTCGAGGCGCTTGAACAGGTGATCGCGCGGGCGAAACGCCTCGCCCCCGACGTTCAGGATAGCGCCGTACACCGCGCACTTGATCTGGCGGCGAACGCGATTGAGCATGAAATAAAAACCCATTTCACATTCGAGGAAACCGAGCTTTTCACTCGTCTGGAAGAGGCGGGCGATGTGGGGATCGGGCAACATTTGCGCAGCGAGCATGAGGCGATCTTGCCGTTGGGTCTGCGCGTAGCGGCGCTGGCGAAATCGGCGCTGGCGGAGGGGTTTTCCGACGCGAATTGGCCCGAATTCAAGTCAACAAGCGCCGAGTTGATCGAGCGTATGTATTCCCATATCCAGAAAGAGGAAATGGCGCTGTTGCCTATGCTCGACGATTTGCTGGACGCCGAGACTGATATGGAATTGGCAGAGAGTTACTCCAACACCTTGTGATGAAAGTATAAATTGATGGCCATATTGCAAACAGAACAGACAAAATACGGCGAAACTACCCCGCTTTCCACCCGACCGCTCAGCTCACTGGACCTTGAGACGGTGATCGCGCTTGACGCCACCAACTCGCCTCAGTCGCGTCGGGGCTTTTTTGAGAGCCGTCTGAAGGCCGCGACCGATACGCCGCAGGAATACGTATATGTGGGGATTTGCGAAGGCGAAACGCTGGTGGGTTTTGCAATGGCGCGGCTGCTCCACGGCGAGTTTGGGCAAGCAAATGCGCGCGCCTCACTGGACGCGATCGGCGTGGCGCATGGCTTGCAAAACCACGGGGCCGGGCATCAGCTTTTGGCGGCGGTGAAACAGATTCTGACCCATAAAGGGGTGAGCGCGCTGGAAACTCAGGTTGATTGGGCTGATCGCACCTTGCTGGGATTTCTGGGCAATTCCGGGTTTAAGCTGGCGCCACGCATCATTTTGCGCCGTCAAACCGACCCGCTGGAAACGGCTGCGCCCGATTTGCCGCCACAAGATGCCGACAGTCTGGAGGTCGACCATTCCTCGCCTGACGGCGATGATTTTACCGCCCTGTCGCGTGACCTTATTCCCGTGCGCTCGATGACCAAAGCCGATCTTGGCGCGATCATCAGGATTGACGGCAAACATTCTGGGCAGGACCGCTCGGCCTA
>JAADIJ010000007.1 GCA_013151335.1 Alphaproteobacteria bacterium
CCGAGGACATGGAAAAACCAATGCCGATCGAGCCGCCGCCATTGGGCGACAGAATGGCTGTGTTCACGCCGATGACCTCGCCATCCATATTAAAGAGCGGTCCACCTGAGTTGCCCCGGTTGATCGCCGCATCGGTCTGGATAAAGTCGTCATACGTGCCACGAAGCGCGCGATTTCGGGCCGAGATAATCCCGGCGGAGATCGAAAACCCCTGCCCCAACGGATTGCCCATGGCCATAACCCAGTCGCCGACACGAGACAGGTCACTATTGCCGAACTGCACGAAAGGCAGCGGTGTTTTGCTATCGACTTTCAACAGCGCAATGTCGGTTTTAAGGTCGAAACCAACCACGCGCGCCTTGAGATTGCCACCATTAAACAGCTCGATCCACACCTCGTCCGCATCGGCGATCACATGGTTATTGGTGACGATATAGCCGTCCTTTGAGACGATAAAACCCGAGCCAAGTGCGGTCGCGCGGCGCGGCGCAGTCGGAGCGTTCTGGCCGTTCTGGCCGTTCTGGCCATTTTGTCGGTTGAGAAAATCGCGAAACATATCCTCGAATGGCGAGCCTTTTGGCGCGGTGAAACGAGGGGTCGCGCTGGCAGCGATGGTCGTTGTCGTGGTGATGTTGACAACCGCCGGGCTTACTTTGGCAAACAGGTCAGCGAAACTTTCCGGGGCAGCTCGGGCATGAGCGGCGAGGGTTTGGGCCATGACCAGAGCCAGACCGAATATCAGCGCCATCAGGGCGCGGGCGGATGATTGTTGTGGGTTCAGAAGCACCAAAGCTTTGGTCTTCATGGGAAAATTCCTCCGTACTGCGTTTGTTGATTCAGCGGGCGGCAAAATAACTGCCGCGAGCCTCCTATAAGTCGGCCTTTTGCTAACCGTTTTCAATGCAATCCCTGTTACGAAATTTCAAATGCGCGTGAAACCGCCTGTTACCGAATCTGCGCATTTACGCATTTTTGTGCCGTGGGTATTGGGTTATGCGGGTTTCAGCCGCTCACGAAGCGGGCGAGGCCGACAATCAGCACCCCGACCGCCACGGCCACAAGCCCCAACAGTCGCCGGGTTTTGATGTCGAGTTTGGTCAACAGCGCCAGCACCTCCTCAATGCGCGAAGGGGCCAGCGCAAGCGCCAGCCCCTCGATAACCGCAACAAAACCGAGCCCGGTCAGCAGAGCCACAATCATTTTGGGCTTGCCGACTTGAGATAGTTGAAAAACTCGCTGCTTGGGCTGATTACCATGGTCGTGTTATCCGCCTTCAACGCGGCCTCATAAGCTGAGAGCGAGCGATAAAAGGCGAAGAACTCAGGGTCCTGACCATAGGCTTTGGCGAAGATCGCGTTGCGTTTGGCGTCGGCCTGACCACGAATGATATCGGCCTCTTTACGCGCCTCAGAGGTGGTCTCGATCACGGTGCGGTCCGCTTGCGCGCGCAGCTTTTGCGCGGCCTCGTTACCACGGGCGATCTCGTCGGCCGCTTTACGCTGCCGCTCGGCACGCATCCGCGCGAAAGTGGCGTCAAGGTTTTGCGAGGGCAAATCGGCGCGTTTGATACGCACGTCGATGACCTCGACCCCAAGGGACGCGGCCTCTTTGCGCGCGGCATCGCGGATTTGGTTCATCAAGGCCACACGATCGGCAGACAAAATAGTACCCGATGTCACCGAGCCCAAAATCTGTCGAATGGAGGCGTTGAGGATGCGGTCAAGCCGACGCTCGGCAAGTGCCGTGCCACCTGTACCAACCGCTCTTCTAAAGCGCACGAGGTCGGAAATCCGCCAGCGTGCAAAGGCATCGACCACCAACCGGCGATCATCCAGCGGGGTGATTTCCAGCGCTTGGGTGTCAAGCGACAGGATGCGGCCATCATATTTGACCACGTTCTGGATGAACGGGATTTTGAAGGCCAGACCGGGAGATTCATTGACCGCCTTGACCTTGCCAAATTGCAGCACCAGCACTTTTTGGCGCTCGTCAACTGTATAAACCGATGAGCCGATCACAAACAGAATGACCACAAGCACCGGCAGAATATAGGTTGCACGTTTCATTATTTGGTCACTCCTGATTTGAGTTCGCTCAGCGGCAGATAGGGCACGACCCCGTTGGGACCGGCGGCTTTTTCGTCGATGATCACCTTTTTAACCGAGCCGAGAACCTTCTCCATGGTTTCCAGATAGAGCCGCTTGCGCGTCACTTCCGGTGCTTTGACATATTCGGCATAGACCGCGCTGAAACGGCTGGCCTCGCCCTCGGCGCCATTGATGACACGGGCGCGGTAGCCTTCGGCCTCTTGCCCAAGCTGGGCCGCTTCACCACGAGCGGCTGCGACCGCCTTGTTGGAGTAAGCGTCGGCTTGTTTTTGCAGCGTGTCGCGGGTTTGTTCGGCGGCCTGAACCTCTCTAAACGAGTCGATCACCTCTTTGGGCGGATCGGCGCGTTCAAAGTTGATGCGCACGATATTGATGCCGGATTTATAGCTGTCAAGCGTGCCCTGCACCAGAGTTTGCAACTCGGCGCTGATCACACCGCGATCCTTGTTGAGGATCGGTGCAAGCATCGAGCGCGAAATAATCTCGCGCATCGCGCTTTCCGATACAGCCCGAATGGTCACGACCGGATTGGCCAGATTAAACAGGTATTGCGCCGGATCGGTGATGTTCCAGACCACCTGAAAATCAATATCGACGATGTTTTCATCGCCGGTCAGCATCAGGCCTTGCGACGCGCGCGCGCCGGTATTGGCACCGATATCCTCGGTGCGCTCGCCCGAAACCGAAAGCACCTCTTTGGACATGATCGGCCAAGGGGCAAAGTTAAGACCCGGCTCGCCGGTGGCATAATATTTGCCAAACAGCAGCTCGACCGATTTTTGGTCGGGCTTAACGGAATAAAACGAAGCAAAGAGCCACGCGGCGATCAGTGCCAGCACCACCAGACCGATTGTGCCGCGACCTATATTGGGGCCACCAACGCCGCCGGAGCCACCAGAGCCACCGCGACCGCCCATCAGGACACGAAGCTGCTCTTGGCCCTTGCGGACGATGTCTTCGATCTCGGGGATCTGCGGCCCATCGGGACCACGACCGCCACCTTGGTTGCCGCCACGGTTTCCACCATGATTGCCGCCATGATTGCCGCCACGGTCATCGCCATTATTGCCGCCGCCATTATTTCCGCTGCCGCCCCAAGGGCCACCACTGTTGTTGCCAGCCATATGACTAACTGTCCTTCCTAATGTTCGTTTCCATCGTGCCTTAACTCCGTCAGTTGGGGAGCAGGCGTGATCTTATCAACCCACCCGATCAACCTATCTGGTCAATCGCGCAAGGTCGGGTCTTTCATTGTGACCAGTTCCTCGGCCGCTGACGGGTGCAGGGCCATGGTCGCATCAAAGTCTTCTTTGGTCGCGCCCATCTTGATGGCAATACCAACAAGCTGGATCATTTCGGCAGCAGCGTGGCCGACGATATGCACCCCGAGAACCCGTCGGGTTTTCTGGCTGACGATTATTTTCATCAGCATCTGCTCGGGCTTTTCAGCGAGGATATGCATCATCGGGCGAAAGATCGAGCGGTAAACCTCGATCGGTTCCGCCTCGCAGGCATCCTCTTCGCTTAAGCCGCAAGTGCCGATTTCCGGCTGGGTGAACACCGCCGTCGGGATGTTTTCGTGATCGACCTTGGTCGGCTTTCCCCTGAACACGGTATCGACAAAGGCCGCACCCTCGCGGATGGCAACCGGCGTCAGGTTAACCCGGTCGGTCACATCCCCGACCGCATAGATCGAGGGGATGTTGCTTTGTGAGTAATCATCGACCACAATTTTACCTTTGCGCCCGGTCTCCACCCCTGCCGCCTCCAGCCCCAAGCTGGCAGTATTGGGAACCCGGCCCGTGGCGTAAAGCACGCAATCAACCTCGGTCAGCCCGCCATTGGTGCATTTCACTTGCAGAATTTTGCCCACTCTGGTGATCGACTTCACGTCGGTCCCGAGGCTGAGGGTGATGCCCTTGCGGATCATCTCATAGGCCACATGGCCACGCACCTCGTCGTCAAACCCGCGCAGGATCTGAGCGCCGCGATAAAATTGTGTCACCTGCGTGCCAAGACCGTTCAGGATGCCCGCAAACTCGCACGCGATATAGCCACCGCCAACAATCAAAATGCTTTTGGGTTGCTCGTCCATCAGGAAAATATCGTTTGAGGTGATGGCAAGGTCAGAGCCGGGAACCTCCGGCACGAAGGGTCGTCCGCCAACCGCCACAAGGATGTGCTTGGCGGTGAAGGTCTCGCCGGTGGCCAGCTTTACCGTATGGGCATCCACCAGCGTCGCGCGGGTGTCAAATACCTCGACCCCGGCCGCGCCAAGGTTTTTGCGGTAGATGCCCTCCAGACGGGTGATCTCTTCATGCATGGCGCCGTTCAGCCGACCCCAGTCAAACGCACATTCCGAGCCGCGCCAGCCAAACCCTTTGGCGTCCTCGAACGCCTCGGAGAACTGCGAGGCATAAACCATCAGCTTTTTGGGAACACAGCCGCGAATGACGCAGGTGCCGCCCATGCGGTATTCCTCGGCCAGCCCCACCTTGAAGCCATCGCTTGCCGCCAGTCGCCCGGCCCGTACACCGCCGGAGCCGCCGCCGATGACAAAGAGGTCATAGTCAAATGTCATTCATTATTCCGATATGTCCGCGAACAGGTTGTCCCGTTCTATTACATCGATCCGCTCGTGTTCAATCGTGCCCGCGTTGATATCGCGCACCTCCACATTGCCGTCGCCATAGCCAATGACAACCGTATCACAGATATCAATGAACAGGCCGTTTTCAACCACGCCGGGGATTTGATTGAGGATCAGCGCCAGTTTTCGGGGTTCAGCAATGTGATGGAGGTGAAAATCGAGGATATAATGCCCCTCGTCGGTCAAAAACGGGTCCGAGCCGTTCATGCGCAAGGTACCAGTGCGGCCCATGACATCGACATTCATCAGGGCCTCTTCCATCAGGGCCTTTGTGGTCTCCCAACCAAAGGTCACCACCTCGATTGGCAGCGGGAATTTACCGAGCGTGTCCACTTCTTTAGAGACATCGGTGATAACAACCATCTGGTCAGAGGCCGTGGCGACGATCTTTTCTTGCAACAGCGCACCCCCGCCACCCTTGATCAGGTTGAGGTTGTGATCAAACTCGTCGGCCCCATCAATGGTCAGATCGAGCCATTTAACCTCGGCCAATGTGGCAATCGGAATGCCGACCTCGGTGGCCAGTGCAGCCGTGCGATCAGAGGTCGGAACGCCGGTGACTTTCAGCCCCTCATTGCGCACCATTTCACCAAGGATTCGCACCATCCATGCGGCGGTCGAGCCGGTGCCAAGGCCGAGCCGCATGCCGCTCTCTACATAATCAAGCGCGCGTTTGGCCGCGACGAATTTCGCCGTATCAATCGGAGATAGATCAGAAACCATATCAGAGGCTCCCCCAGTTTGCCCATATTGCCTCGCTTATAGGCGTAATCGCGGAGCGCTGCGAGCCTGAATTTTGACGCTCCAGCAACGGCAAGCGTGCAAATGGCGAATTTCGGCGAAAGGAGCGTCGTAAAAAGAGTATCGCGCCCCCAATCTATCAGCTAGGAAGCGCGTCGTCGGCACGGGAATTGTCGGCACGGGAGTTCATGCGATGTTTCTGAGCATTTTCGATATTTTCAAGATCGGTGTCGGGCCATCCAGCTCTCATACTATGGGGCCGATGGTGGCCGCGGCGCGGTTTTTGGCCAGCCTGCGCGCCAGTGATTTCACCGCCCACGGGCTGCGCTGCTCGCTGCATGGCTCGCTGGCGTTTACCGGCAAGGGGCATGCGACCGACCGCGCCGTGATCCTTGGGCTGGCGGGATTTCAAGCCGAAACCTTTGATATGGAGGCCGCAGAGGCGGTGCTGGCGCAGATATATTCCACGCAGCGCGTTGAGCTTGACGGGCTGGCCCCGCTGGCGTTTCACCCCGCGCGCGACTTGGTGTTTGACTATGAGCGCGCCCTGCCCGGCCACAGCAACGGCATGATCCTCTGCGCGGTTGACATGGCAGGGGACGTGATCCTGCAAGAGACGTATTATTCCATCGGCGGCGGTTTTGTTCTGACCGAGGCCGAGCTGGGGCAGGACATGACGGCCCCCTCGTGGCGCGCCAATGTGCCTCATCCGTTTCACACCGCTACACAGATGATCGAGATGGCCGAGACCAGCGGCAAGTCGATCTCGCAAATGAAATGGGAGAACGAGCTGTCAGCCAACTCGCATCCCGAACTGTCAAACGGCATCGCCGGGGTGTGGGAGGTGATGACCGCCTGCATCGATCGCGGTCTTGACGAGGGCGGCATCCTGCCCGGAGGGCTCAAGCTCAGGCGGCGCGCCAAGGCGATTATGGCGCAACTGTTAGAGGAGCGAGGGCAGAACCTGACCGCCCCCCACACCATCAACGACTGGATTTCCGTCTACGCAATGGCCGTCAACGAGGTTAACGCGGCGGGCGGGCAAGTGGTGACCGCGCCCACCAACGGGGCGGCGGGCGTGATCCCGGCGACCATTCGCTATTATCTTGACCATGTGCCAACCGCGCAGCCAAGCAAGGTCGCCGATTTCTTGCTGGTGGCAGCGGCTGTTGGCGGGTTGATCAAGCAAAACGCCTCAATCTCGGGGGCGGAGGTCGGCTGTCAGGGCGAGGTCGGCTCGGCCTCGGCCATGGCAGCGGCGGGGTTATGCGAGGTTCTCGGCGGTACCCCAAAACAGGTGGAGAACGCGGCAGAAATTGCACTGGAGCATCACCTCGGCATGACTTGTGATCCGATCAAGGGACTGGTGCAGGCCCCGTGTATCGAGCGCAATGGCCTTGGCGCGATCAAGGCGGTATCGGCGGCATCCTTGGCGCTGCGCGGTGACGGCGACCATCTGGTGTCGTTGGATGCCTGCGTTGAAACCATGCGCCAAACCGGCCTTGATATGAGCAACCGTTATAAAGAGACATCGCTGGGCGGGCTGGCGGTCAATGTGGCCAATTGCTGAAACTCGGCGAATGGGAGCAAGCCTTTGAGGGCGGCTTTCAGGTGCTTAACGGGTAGGATCACCAACATATGCGGCGCGCTGGTCGTCAGGCTTACAAGCTGGGCGCTGGTTTTGTTTGACGTGCCAATGCGACCGCTCGGCGAGAACGTCTG
>JAADIJ010000163.1 GCA_013151335.1 Alphaproteobacteria bacterium
ACCAACGGAGCCATCACAGAGGACATTGTACTTCAGTACTTGGAAAAGCACATCCAAAATCCTACCGACGCCAGTCGGTAGTGGTTTAGTCGTACCTGCGCATCAGGACGGCTTTGGGCGGCGACCAGCGCGGATTCAAATCCGGTGACGAGGTCGGACAGTGAGCCACCTTGGCCGGGTACGCCGATGGCCGCTTCCATTTGGACGAACGCTTTTGACAAGCTCTGGCGCTCCCCCTGTGTCGCGTCGGCCAGACGACGATCTGCGATGGCAATCTGGTCCACGTTGCGACTGACACCAATCACGCGCACCCCGGCCCCGCGACCATCCAGAGAAGCGGCAGCGATGGAGATATCGCGGCGCCCGAACCCGTCGGTCGTGGCGTTGGCGACGTTTTGCGACACCACTTCGGCGGTGCGCGAGGCGGCCACGAGGCCGGAATATGCGTTAAACAGGGACCCAGAGATGCTCATGTCAAATCACCAACAAACGGGGTTAGCGTTTGATATTGGTGGTTTCTTGCAGCATTTGATCGACCGTCTGGATGATCTTGGCGTTGGAGGAATAGGCGCGTTGGGTTTGGATGAGCTGCGTCAGTTCGGCGGCCACGTCGGTGGTTGATTCTTCGCGCGCATTGCTGATTATCTCGCCGGCAGGGCCGTCTCCCGGTGCCCATAGAAAGAATGAACCACTTGCAGGAGAGATCTGATACGCCTGATTATCCAATGAAATTAAGCCATTAGGGTTGGGTACATCAACGAGAGGGACTTGGAAAATGGTGCGGGTAAATCCGGCGTCATAGACGGCGTTTACATACCCGTTTGCATCAATTTCCAACGATGTCACATTTCCAACCGGCGATCCGTCCTTATTGACGGCGACCGGGGCGAAGCTGCCGGAAAGCTGGCTAAGGCCTCCTGCGTTGCCGGGAATCCCAATATTCATCGAAATTGGCCCGCCAGCGACCGTAAGCGCGATATTTCCGGTAGCCGCATCATAGGCCCCGCCGGAGATGGTGGTTACCGAGGCGATTGTGCCCCCGGCCCCGCGTGTGTTGTCAAAGACGATTTGGTATTGGCCAACGCTGGCCCCGCCGGAGGCCGAATCGGTTAGCGACATGGTCCAGGTGTTGGACTGACCCGACGCGGGAACGGTGGGGGTAAATGTGGCGTTGATTGATTGCGATGTCCCCAGATTGCCAAAATACTCAACCGACAAATCCAGTGGCCCCCCGGTCGCCCCTGCCTGCGTTTGTGTCGCGGGCAAATTTACGCCCAGATTGATTTTGGTGGTTGGATCACCAGCAAACTGGCTCATATCGACCTTTACCGGTTTCAGCCCCGCATTGGTGTCACGTGGATAAGACGGTATAGTTCCGTCGTTATTTGCTGGCCAGCCCAGCAGCACCAGACCGCTTTGTGTTTTAAGAACACCGTTGGCATCCGGGTGAAATGACCCGGTACTTGTCAACATAAACGGCAATGCACCGGTTTTGCTGTTCAGGGCCGAAGCAGGTGTGACCGGCAGCATTCCCCGCCCGGCAATCGCTATATCGGTGGGGTTGCTGGTGGTGACTAATGGGCCGGATGCCTCGATTTCGCGGTGAGTCGATACCCTGACGCCGCCTGCGGAATAAGCGCCGATGCTGTTGTTCAATACCAGCGAGTGAAAATCTGCGACCGAACGTTTATATCCGTAAGTTGATGAATTTGCAATATTATCTGCTATGGTGGCCAATCTGCTGGCGTTCACGTTCAGCCCGGAAACCCCGGCGATTAAAGCGGAAGAAATTGTCATGAATGCGCCTTTCTGCTGCATCGGTATTTCTTCGACTATCAATGCACAGGCTTAAAATCCTCCTAACAAATAAAATTTTATCAATTATTTCCGCGCGCGGCCTTATCATTGCGCAGCAAAATAATCTCCAGCCGGTTGTTACGCACGGACATGGGGTTTGGATCGGCAGGCTTTCGGTTCGCCCAGCCAACCACCCGCTCCATCCGCTGTTTTGGCAGGCCACCTTGTTCCAACATTTTACGCACGGTTTGTGCGCGATCCGTCGAGATTTTCCAGCTCTGATCGACGCGCAATACCACCGGAACCGAGCGCAGATACGCGTTGATGGCGAGTTGGTTGGTGGTCGGTTTGATGACCCGGGCGATCATCGTGATCAGTTGGCCAAGTATAATCGAAGGCGTTCCGTCCTTTTCAAACAGAGGCTGATCCGGCAGATCAAATATCTCCACGATCAGCCCTTCATCGGTGACGCGGGTAAAAATATGTTGCAGGGTTTTGTCGGCAACTGAGCTTTCGCCGCTGTTGCCTGCAAGTCGCTTATCCAACGCCTCTAGTTGTGCTTTATCCGCCTTCGCTTGCGCCTGGCCAGATTTCACGCCCGAATCACCGCGCCCGACGTCGCCCCGAGCCTGTTGCCGCGAGGATGGGCTGCGACTGCTGGCGCCAGTGCCATTTTGCGGCAAAACATCCTCGGTAAACACCGATTTTCCGCCGAACATACCATCGCCACCGCCGGAAATCCGGTTAACGGCAATGGTCGGGCTGAAATAGTCGGCGATGCCTTTTCGCTGTTTCTCGGTCGTGGCGTTCAGCAACCACATAAGCATAAAGAACGCCATCATAGCGGTCACGAAATCCGCATACGCCACCTTCCATGCGCCGCCATGCGCGGCGCTGGCGGCGATGACTTTTTTGCGTTTGATGATGATCGGCGCTAGGCCGTTGGGTCCGTCCATGTTTCCACCGAATATTGCCACTCCATAACCGAGCTTATCAGCACCCGCTGTTAATAGCTAAAATTCGAGGTACTATTCTGTTAGGGTAGGCGTCGGAAAATTACCTCAAGCGCTTGTTGCTGTTGGTTTTTCTCAATATCCGTCACCTGATTGATAAAACCGATCATGCCGTCATTCTCAAGCGTTAAGGTTATCACCGAGGTCAGCAGACGGCCGCGGTTTCGGATCGGCTCGCGCTGGGTCAGCGTGATGGTCCGGCCCACGTTCTTACCGCTGAAATCAACCTCGGCGTCTGACGGCGATAGCAATACTTTTGCCGCGTAGTTTTTGCCGGATTTATTGGTGGCGATCAGCAACCCAAGCGCCCCCGCGCCGCTGGTGGTGGCGCATCGTCCGGCGAAGCTTATCTGCAACGGCGATGTGCGCTTGCCTTCGACCTTGCAGCGTATCTTTTGCGGCGCGTCAAACCCCGAGGGGCGCACGGTTCCTTCGCCGACCCAGGCTCCGACAAAACCTGACAAAAGCTCGGTTGCGAAACTGCCGCTGGGAAGGGTCGCTAACATCACCAGTACCGCCAGAATTCGGCGCATCCTAAACCCTCCGAAATGGCCGCTTGAGCCACGAGATTATCGCCGGCAGCAACACCAGATCGCACAGCAATGCCAGCGCGAATGTGGCAATGCACAACAGACCGAACAGGCGAATCATCGGCATGACGCTGACTTGTGTGGCCATGATTCCTGCCGACAAAATCGCCGTTGTTGTCACCAAAACCGGCGAGATATGCACCATTCCCAGCCAGATATCCTGATCGGGGGTCACCTTAGTTTTGTCGCGATCAATCAGGTCCAAGCGGTTGAAAACATGAATGGAATCGTCTAAGGCAATGCCAAACGCGATGGTTAGCGCCAACGCGCTGGTCAACTGAATTCCCTGTCCGGTCAATGTCAGCAAGCCGCCCACAAACGCGATCGGCAAAATGTTGGGAATGACCGCCGCCAGCGCGAAATCGACACGGCGAAACCACAGGCCGATCAGGATCGGACAACTCAGCGCGGCGATCAGAAACGAGATCGTCAGCTGCCGGATCATGCTGTCAGACAGGGTCGAGGACATGACCAGAAATCCGGTCGGTCGCGCCGGTTTCAGCGCTTTCAGATCAAGGCCAGCAAGGGCGCGATCAGCCCGCTTAACCAGCCGCGCCACCGCGCGCGAGCCATTGTCCGGCACCATCAGCAACACCTGTAATTCGCGCTGATCCTTGCTGATCAAAACGCTCTGCACACGGTCTGGAAATAGTGCGAGAACCCGGCTCAGATCGCGCGCTCCAGTGGTGCTGGTTCCGGCCGTCGCCCGCTCGAGCAGGTTGAAAACGGACAGGACCGAGCGGACCTCTTGCACTTGCTCCAGCGCGCGATGTATCGCTGCCAGATCTTGGTTAACGCTTGGGTCAGACAGGTTAACTCCCACGTTCAGGCGCAGCGGAATATTGATCGAGCTGATCGGCCCGGCAACTTTCTCAACCTTATCCAGAACCACCGCCGCAGGGGTGGTCGTGTCGATATTTTCCAAAAATCTATAGGAGGTCTGAAGCGGTAGCAGAACCCATAATGCCCCCGCCGACAGCAGCGCTCCGATCACCGAAATAGACCGGCTGTGGCGGATGATAGCGTGAAAAATCCCGCCAATATTGACCGTTTTGCCCGGCTTTGGCGCTTTGGGCAAAGAGCGGCGAATAATCGGCACCCGCATGGCGATCACAAACACCAGCGGGTGCAAAAACAGCACCACAACCAGCGCGATGAACACACCCGATGCCCCCGCCAGCGCCAGATCGCGAATGATCGGTGATTGCGAATAAAACAGGCTGGAAAACGCCAGTATAGTAGTGAGCGAGGTCAGGATCGAGGGCGAGGCCATCTCGCGCATGGTGTTTTTGATCGCCTCAAGCTCGCCCTCGCCAAGACCAAGTCGCCGCCTGATCTCGTAGGTAATGTGGATGCTGTCCGAGCTTGCCAGCACCAAAATCAGCACCGGCAGGGCGTTGGTCAAAACGTTGATCGGCATCCCCAGCCAGCCAAATGCGCCAAGCGAAAACAGCAGGGCGGCCACGGGGGTAATCGTGTTGACGGCAGCGACCCAAAAGCTGCGAAATGCGATCAGCGAGACGATGAAACCCAGCACCGCTCCCAGCAGATTGATCCGCATCTGATCGGTTTTCAGCCCCTTAATGATACTCGCACGCACCGATAAAAGGCCGGTAATGCCGAATTTCAGGCCACCGCTGTCAAAGCGCGCGCTTTGTGCGAACTCGTCGGTCAATTGGCGCAAATTATGTAAAATTTTAGCGGTTCCGCCGATTTCGGACATCTTCGGGCTTATCGACAAAATTACCACAGTCTGCTTGAGGTCATTGGAGATCATTGCGGGGGCCGTGGACCCTGCGCCAGAGGCTGATTTAAGCGCGGCACCAAGCGCCTTTTTATCGTTAAGATCGCTCGGAAGCAGGGGTGAAAAACTTTCGTTTGCCTCGTCAAACCGGCGCAGGCTGAAAATAGAGCGTATAGCGGTGATCCCGTCAACGAACTGAACTTCAAGGATAAAATCCTGTAATTCTGTTAGAGAGGCGCTGTTAAACCCGTTTTTAGTCTCGACCAACACGGCGATATTGGTCTCGTTCTGGGTAAAGCTTTTGGCCTGCGTTTTATAATCCTGAAACGCCGGACTCTCCGAGGAAAACAGGGTTTTCAGCCCGTCCTCATATTGAATACGCAAAACCCCGACTGCGGCGAGGATGGCCAGCAAACCGATCACCACCATCGAGATGATCGGACGCGCTACAGAGGTCTGAAGGATTAGCTTTACTATATATTTCAAACGCTTAAGACCTCAGGCGATTGTCAAAGTAGGGCGGAGACTACTCTGATGCCGCCTTTTCAAACCACGCAACGATCAAGTCCCGCTCGCTCTGTTCCATATATGACACATTCGCTGGAGGCATTGCATGAGAGCGCCCGGCTTGCAAATAAATTTGCCGTGCGCGCGCAGCGATTTCGGGGCCGGTTTCCAGCAACACACCTTTGGGCGCTTGGTAAATTCCGTCATATCCGGGGTCTGATGAATGGCACATGGAACAGCGGCCCAAAATCACGTCGCTCACGTCAGAGAAGTTGTCGGCAGCGGCCAGTTTGGTCGAAAATACCGACAGTTTCACCTTCTGCTCGTCGCTTGATCCGGTGAGGATTTTGGGCACTGTGGATAGCCACATCACCACGATAAACAACAGCGCTGTTGCCAGCCATGTCCAACGCGGATTGCCTTTTCTCGCGTGGATCGTGTTGAAATAATGCCGGATCGTGACCCCCATCAGGAACACTAAACTGGCGATGACCCAGTTAAACTCGGTTGCGAAGGCCAAGGGGTAATGCGTTGATAGCATTAGGAAAATAACTGGTAACGTCAGGTAGTTATTATGGGTGGAGCGCTGCTTGGCGATCTTGCCATACTTAGGGTCAGGCGTGCGTCCGGCGATCAGGTCGGCGACCACGATCCGTTGATTTGGGATGATGATGAAGAACACATTGGCGGTCATGATGGTGGCGGTAAATGCTCCTAAATGCAGGAACGAGGCGCGGCCTGTGAACATATGCGTGTAGGCCCAGGCCATGCCGACGAGGATGATGTAAAGCAGCACCATCAGACGGGTATTATTGTCGCCAAACTTGCTTTTGCATATCCGGTCATAGGCCAGCCAACCCACGGCGATAGAGCCGATCGACGCGCCAATCGCGACTGGCGTGCTGACATCCCAGACGTTGGGATCAACCAAAAACAAGTCCGCTCCGGCATAGTAAACCAGTGACATCATTGCCACACCAGACAACCAAGTGGCGTAACTTTCCCACTTAAACCACGTCAAATGCTCTGGCATTACATCAGGAGCGACCAGATATTTTTGGATATGGTAGAACCCACCGCCATGAACCTGCCACTCCTCGCCATGCGCTTTCGCAGGCATCCCCTCGCGACGCCGCAGACCGAGATCAAGGGCGATGAAGTAAAACGACGAACCGATCCACGCGATTGCGGTGATCACATGCACCCAACGCACGGCAAACGCTGTCCACTCCCATATAATCGCGTATTCGTTCATCATGGCCCCCGAAATTTTAAAAATACAACCAGTTGAGCAGGTTGCGGTGTCGAGTAAACAGAGGAACTCGGCGAAAGGCAATGGCTGTGACGCGCTGAAAATATATCGGTGTCAGATCGGGAAAACTGCTCGACTGCCGCAGAAAAGCGCGAATTTTACCCAAATTTGCCACTTTTTTCTGTCTAGAATTGCGTTACAAGCAACAGATAAATAATCCGAAAACGGGGTTTGGGGCAGTTTCATGATTTATCCGGTCATTCTTTGTGGAGGCTCCGGCACGCGGCTTTGGCCGTTGTCGCGCAAAAGCTATCCCAAACAATTCGCGCGGCTGATGGGGGATGAGAGCCTGTTTCAAGCCTCGGCGCAACGGCTGTCGGGGGCCTCTTTTGCGGCGCCGATCATTCTGACCAACGCGGATTTTCGCTTTATTGTGGCCGAGCAACTGGCCGAGATCGGCATTGATCCGGCGGTGGTGATGATCGAGCCTGAGGGGCGCAACACCGCCCCCGCAGTTCTGGCAGCAGCGCTTTGGTTGCTGAAAAAAGACCCCGAAGCGATGATGTTGGTGGCCCCGTCCGACCATGTGGTTCCCGATGCCGAGGGGTTTGGGGCGGCGGTGAAAGCGGGCGAGGTTGCTTGCGCTGCGGGCGATCTTGTGACCTTTGGCATTCGACCTGACCGACCTGAAACCGGCTATGGTTACCTTGAGTTGGCGGAGGGGGCGGGCGATTTTTCGGCTACACCGCGTCGGCTGAAGCGCTTTGTTGAAAAGCCCGATGAGAGCCGGGCGCGAGAAATGCTGGCGGCTGGAAATTACTTGTGGAACGGCGGTATCTTCTTGTTTTCAGTGAAGGATATCGTTGCGGCCTTTGAGGCCACTGCCGCCGATTTGGTGGAGCCATGCGCGCAATCTATTGACGAGGCCAAGGCGGATCTTGGGTTTTTGCGCCTCGCACCGGAGCCTTGGGGGCGGCTTGAGGACATCTCGATTGACTATGCGGTGATGGAGCGCGCGACCAATCTGTCGGTGGTACCGTTTGATGGCGACTGGTCCGATCTTGGCGGTTGGGACGCGGTTTGGCGCGAAAGTGCGCGCGATGAGGCGGGGGTTGCTTTGTCTGGCGAGGCGACGTCGATTGATTGTGTTAACAGCTTGTTAAGGTCGGAAAACGATAATCTTGAGATCGTCGGTATCGGCCTTGAAAACGTGATCGCTATTGCCATGCCTGATGCGGTTTTGGTGGCAGATATGAGCCGGGCGCAAGACGTGAAAAAGGCCGTGAGCGCGCTGAAATCCAAAGGGGTGAAGCAAGCGCAACAATTTCCACGCGACCACCGCCCGTGGGGCTGGTTTGAGACTTTGTCGCTGGGGGAACGCTTTCAAGTCAAGCGGATCATGGTTCATCCCGGTGCGGCGCTGAGCTTGCAAAGCCATGTGCATCGCTCGGAACATTGGGTGGTTGTGGCTGGAACCGCGCGGGTGACGGTCGGTGAAGAGGTTAGTTTGGTCACCGAAAACCAGTCGGTTTACATACCTGTTGGTGACAAACATCGGCTTGAAAATCCCGGTCGGGTTGATCTCCATTTGATCGAGGTGCAGACGGGCACTTATCTCGGCGAGGATGATATTGTGCGCTATGAGGACGTTTATAAACGCGATTGATACTTGGTTTGATGGCGGGTTTTTGGATATTTGAGCCAAGAAGAAGGAGGGCGGAGTGCTGCGCTCTCAGGCGATGGTGGTGGTGATTTTCCCAAGTTGCTCGATGCTGATCTGGCAGATATCGCCGCAAATTAGCGGGCCGATGCCTGCGGGGGTTCCGGTGTAGATCAGGTCGCCGGGCTTGATTGTGACTGATGTTGACAGGATCGAGATCACCTCGGGGATCGACCAGATCAGGTCTGCGAGGTCGGCGCTTTGGCGGATTTTGCCGTTTACCGTGGTTTCAATCGCCCCTTTGTCAAGCGCGCCGATGGTTGCGACGGGATGAAGCGGGCCGCAGATTGCCGAGCGGTCAAACCCTTTGCCCCAGTCCCATGGGCGACCGAGTTTTTTGGCCTCTGATTGCAGGTCACGACGGGTGAGATCATTGCCGATAGCGTAGCCCCAGATGTGGCTCTGACTATGTTCGGGCTTGATATTGCTGGCAGATTTCCCGATGGCCACGACCAACTCTCCCTCGAAATGGAGGTTGTTGGTTAGGGGAGGGTACGGAATTGCCGAGCCGTCATCCACCAGCGTATCGGAGGGTTTCATGAAGAAAAATGGTGGCTCGCGGTTCGGGTCATGACCCATTTCGCGTGCATGTGCGGCGTAATTTCGACCCACACAAAATATACGCCGCACCGGAAATCTGGCGGCGCTGTCGATGATCGCGACGGAGGGCGGTGTCGGCGGTGGTAGGATGAAATCGGTCACGGGCGCCCCTGATCTTGTGCGGGTGATTCCTAGAAACTATAGCCAAGTCGATCGATATCGTCTCGGTAAATCCGATCAAACAGTTTTTTGTTTTTCTCATTAAAATAGTCTTTGTAATCGGCACGTTTGGAGGCGTTGTTATGGGGTGAGCGGGCGAGGATATCCAGCCGGGTGCGAATAGGCATGCAAAATTGACCCACCCGCTGCCCGGCAGGTGAATGCGTGCATTCACTGAAAGGGTGTTTTGTTAACATCCGCGTATTTTGGCGCGGGGAATGAGCAGGTGATATTAATGGAAAGTGCAGCAAAGATCCGGCGTTTGGTTCGGGATGGACGAAGTATCCGGTCTGTAAGCCGGAGCACGGGTTTATTATCCACTCGTTGGTTCAAACCCCACGTCTTCCAGACGGGAGTGCTTTAGCGCGAAAGAATCGGCTATAGTTTTATCAAACGGGCAAACACTGCGTTTTCTATCATAGGTATCATT